>NZ_JBVMUU010000001.1:0-90704 GCF_055632315.1 Streptomyces sp. PSU-S4-23
CACTCCCTCCGGGCTTCGCCCGGAGCAAGCGAACGGTTGCGCTGCGCGCAACCGTGGCGCAGCCGCTCCGCGAGTGCGCCACGCCACGCCACTGCGTGGCGTGGCGTCAACTCGCGGGCTGCGCCCGCGAGTTGCGCGCGAGCCGCTGCGCGCCACGCGCGGCCGGCCGCGCTGCGGCCGCCCCAGCCTGAGCCCGGAACGGGCCTCCGCTGCGCTCCAGCCCCAACCCACCCGGCCCGTAGGGGAGCTGAGGGGAAAGCGGCAGCAGTGAGAGAGGGGGAGGCGAGGGTGGGATGGGTGCGGAGTGAAATCCGGGAGGGCGAGGGGAAGTGACGGAGGGTCGAGGGATCGTGAACCCCCGAGGCGGGCCTACCCCGATCGAGCGATCCGGGACGATTCGCGTGCTTCACTTTGATGAGCTAGATAGGGTCTGGAACCGATAGGGCGCACCCCCTGCACGCATAACAAGCCCATCTATTTCTCCTTTGAATTTCAGGGTGAGTCAATCCGTATAGAGGTCGCTCAATTGACCTTGGCTGGACTAACCTTAAGCACAGAACGGAACCTCAGAAATGGGAAACTCAAAATTCGGCGTGCGGAGGTACCGGAGCCGAACGGCCCCCGGGCCGGGCGGCGGAACCCACCGATGGCACCAGCCATGCCCTTGCTGCTGCTTGTCCGTCACGGCCGACACCACCCGAGACTCAGAGCCGTTGATGCCGCCTACGGTCTGTGCGGGCCCACGGGCCCGCACGCGAAGCTGCCTCAGCTATAGCAGGTCCGGTTGGTGCCTGCAGGAAGACCTCAGCCACTTGATACTTACCGAGATCAAGAACCCGCAGGTCAGCGCGTTGCGGATTGCGAGATATGCACCGGCTGAAGGGACGTATCGCGGTCGATCTGTCTCGACTGAGGGGGCACATCACCCGCTCAATGTCAACTGGAGGCGACACGTTTCAAGTGTTCGTGTCAAGTGCAGGCGACATCTGGGACGGATGTGCCTGGCGGGTCGACCGCCGGGCGGGCAGGGGGGAGATCTGTTCCCCCTGGGGGGACACAACTTGCGCGGCATGTCGTGTCGGAGCGACATCGGTTTCAAGTGGAGCTGACATACTGCTGCGCGTCCGGAGATCAACAACATGGGAGCAGCCTCGTGTCGACTGAGCCGCAGCGCCGCCGTCCGAGCGCCAAGGGGGCGCCTCAGCCGAAGCTGCCGCTGGACGATCCCGCCGACGCCTGGGACCGGCCCCTACGGCCCGTCAAGGACCTGGACGACGTCGCACGGCAGTACCCAGGCCGGAAGCTCTCGCTGGGCGAGCAGCGCAAGCCGATGGAGTTCTACGGGACGCCGGAGCAGCCGAACGCATTCTCCATGGACAGCCTGGAGTTCTTCCTGGTCATCGCGCAGTTCTTCCGCGAGGCGCTGCCCCTGCGGCTGATCCTGCTGATGATCGCCTGCCAGAAGGCCGGCGGGCGGATCCCCCTGACCCAGGACGAGATGGCAACCGTCCTGGACGTGGCGCGTACGAAGGTGACCGAGGCCCTGGGCGAGATCATGTCCCACGGGATCGTCTTCCGGGTAAAGCGCGGGGTCTACCAGTTCAACCCGCCCTACAGCTACCGCGTAGCGGAGTTCATCCCGGGCACCGAGATCATGGAGCCCGAGTACATCAAGGTCGACCAGCACGTCACCCTCAAGCAGATCCGTGCGGACCAGAGCCTGCCCGAGTTGGTGCGCTTCCCTTCATTGGAGAAGATGAGGCAGGAGATCGAGCGGCTGCGTAAGGAACGGGCAGACGACCGCGCTCGCCGGCGCCAGGAGCGGGCGCAGCTGAAGGAGAAGGGGACCGAACAGTGAGCGGTCTGCATTTCGCCGCCGTCAACGCGGAAGGCGTCGTCGCCGATCTCGATCTGCTGCCCGCGGCCTACCGCGTGCTGCTGAAGCTGCGAGCCCACAGCGAGCCCGGCGGCCGTATCGAGATCGACCAGGGCACGATCGCCCAGATGCTCAACCTGAGCCGGACGGCCGTCAACGCGGCCCTGCGCGACCTGGACCTGGCGCAGCTGGTGAAGAAGCAGCGCGCCGGCGTCTATCAGCTCAACCCCATGCTCGCCGCCTACCTCTCCCCCGAGGACGCCATCGCGGCCGTCAAGGCGATGCCGAAGAACGAGCGCCTCAACGCCACCGACTTCGTCGACCGCTACCGCCGGGCCGTCACCGCCTACCAGGATCAGCTCGCAGAGAAGCGCCGGCGCCGGGAAGACGCCAAGCGCCGCCAGAACCTCAAAGCCGTCTCCTGACTCGGTCACCCGGCCCGGCCGGACCTGGTCCTACGGCGCTGCAGCCCACGGTGCAGCGCCGTTCGTGTGTCTGGTGTCGGTGTCGACACCAAAGATCCCTGTCAGGCGGGACAAAGGTCCCCGCGCGCAGGGACAACCTGGTGCGCGGCGTCACTTTCGTGTGAGGGCGGCGAGTGTCAGGTCCGGACGCACGGTTCCCATCCAGAGGAAAAGTACAGGTCAGGGCCGCCATAGCTTGTACGGCACGGAGAGGCCAAGCAAAGCAGCGGGCGGTTGTTGCCCGTAGTTCGCGTAGCGGCCGTCTCCAGGACAATCCAGCCCTTCGCGCTTGTTGCACGGGTGGCACAGGAACCCCCGGGCAAGGCCGGACTCGTGTTCGTGGTCCAGGACCAAGGAGTCAGAGCGTGTTCCGCCACGTCGACCAGACTGCGCAGATCGCACAGCGGGCTCGCTGCCAGTCAAACATGAGGGTGAGGGCATCCCACGGATGAAGTTGCCGCCCATCCGGTCCTGGGACAGGCCAGAACCAGCAGGCGGGTACGAGCTGATGGAGCCACCGATCTACCAGCGGTCGCGCCCACCGGACGAGTAGCTCCACGGCCTGGAGCTCGTCAGGGGGTGAGGTGGCGACGACATGCCGGCACTCCCTCGAGCGTTCCGTTGCGACAGGGGTACTTGCCACTACCGCGGCAGCGGCCCGCTCGGCGACGCTCAACGATGACCTGCGCCAAGAGGACCCGCTCGATCAGATTGGGCGTCATCGACTTCGCGAGCATGGTCGGCACGGTAGGCGGTCCCACTGACACCGCCGTGCAGCAGACGAGCACCCACGTTTGCTGCACGGCGGTGTCATGTGCAGCAACGGGCCTGCCACCCGTGCAGCGCCCTTGTGCCGCCTGGCCGGCGGGCGGGAATGTCAACGCTCTCCGGAGTCCAGAGCAGCACCTCAGCCGTTCACGAGTAGGGGTGCCGGTAAGAACTGCGTCACCGGCCGCCCCGGCATCGGCAAGTCCAGGCGCGCCGATGCCGTTTGCGGCTGGTGACGCAGTTCTTACCGGCACCCCGAGTAGCAGCTGGCCAACACCGCGCAACGGGCCCCGCTGCAACCGGCATGGCACTGTGCAGCACAAACAACGGCGCCCCGGACGAAGGAAGTCCGGGGCGCCGCGCAACCCAGTGAGATCAGATCCGCCAGGAGCGGATGCGGTCAGCCGCGTCGTAGCCATCGGCGCGGCCCGCGTCGATGTCGCGGGCAAGGTCGATCAGGGCGCCGTACGGCGGGTCGACGGCCTCGCCCGCGGCGTCCATGTACGCCGTGGCGATCGCGGCGCCGTACAGGGCGTTGCGGGCCGGGAGGGGGCGCAGCCGGATGATGGCGTGCATCAGGGCCGCGGCGCGCCAGGCGTTGTCGACGGCGACGCCGACCTGGGGGGTGTTCACCCGGTGGCGCGCGACGGCGGCCACGAGGTTGGAGAAGTCGTGGACCGAGGGGTGCTTCGGCAGCACTTCCGCCTGGCGCTCCAGCAGCCAGCGGATGTCGATGTGGAGCTCCATGGTCAGGCAGCAACCTGCCCAGAGGCGTCCAGCCGGGCGGGAGCGTCATCGGGGAACGCCGCGTCGAACGCGGCCGCGTTGCCGGCGACGAACGTGCGGAAGACCTCGGCGGCGCTGTCCAGACGCGGGTCGCGGACCGCGTTGAGTGCGGCCTCGGTGATGAGCGCGGTGACCGTGGTGCCCTCGGCTTCGGCACGCTCCTGCAACTGCGCGTGGAGCTCTTCGGGGACCCGGATTGTCACTGACTTCGACATGCTCCGACCGTACAGCAGGGCGTACAGCACTGGGAGGGATACGACGGAACCGCACCCGGACGAGGTCGCCTTCCCGCATCGCGCAGCCGGTGCCAATGACACAGATGAACAGTGACACAGATGGTGACGACGACCTGGGAAAACAGGAGGTTGATGACACAGATCGACGCCGATGACACAGATCCGCGGTCCCCGGCTGGACCCAGCTCGCGTGGTCGCCTGACAAGACGCCGGACCCAGGACCCAAGGACCCGGGTCCGTACGGCGCAGCTGGGTCCCGTCGGGCGGGTCCGGCCGGGGTCATTGGCCGGCCTGCGACAGGCCTTCCATGAGCTGGGTGACAACGTCCAGGATCGACTTCCCGAACGCGGTCGGCGCGATCAGCACCCCCAGCGTGACGCAGAGGACCACAGTCATCCTCTCGTCGACCCGGCTCCGGGCCTGCGTACGGCGGCGCAGCCGCACAACGACGATGATGGCGAGCAGCACCGCCACGTTGATGGTCACGATCACGTGCCCGGACCTCCCGTCAGGCCACAACTCCCCTGAGAACACCGCACGTTCACTCCGGTGTTCTTGTGTAGCGCGAAATGACCAAGTCCGCGCCGGGGATGACGGGGGTTGGCGGCAATGCGGCCCTCCTGGCTTGATTGCGCAGGTCAGGGGCGCGGTGGGTGCGGGTGAGCAAGGCCTGCGGGAGCGGGTGACCTGTGCCAGTGATCGTTGATCGATTGCCGCCGAAGGTGACGGATGTCCGTTTGTGTCAGTGAGAGATGACCGCGCAGGTCAGCGCGTTGAGGGGCGACCCGGCACCTAGGCAGCCCGCCAGCCGCACGCGCCGGATCCAGATGTCGCACGCACGTTTGAATCGGGTGCCGGTGCCTGATGTGCTCGCCATGCAGCGTCCTGAACTGGGCGATCGCCCCTCGATGGCACAAACGGCGGTCCGTCGGCCTTCGGTGGCACGCGATCAACGTGCGCTGGCACGAGACAGCGGGTGCGGACCGTGACGGCGGGGCGATCGGGCAGGGGTGCTCTGTCACGCGTAACGCTGTCACGCTGATCCGGCCCGGAGGGGGGTGCAGGCCCGCCCCCCACCCCGAGAATCGGACATTAGCGGGCATTCTTGCGGGTGCTGTCACGCTTCAACCCGGGAGCGTCACGGTGATGTTGGGGTACGTGACGGCAAACCCCATCACGTTCGGTGACCGTGACAGGATGCCGGGCAACGTCATGTGACAGGTCGCCTGGGCGCCTGCCCTCGGTCATCAGGGCCAGGTCGGGGGCCAGACGTGCGGGTCTTGGCACTGCCCGCAGGCGGCGCAGCCGACGGGGTCGTCCTCGCCCTCGCAGTACCGCGGTTCGCCGATCGGGGGCCGGCCGCCGACGTGGACCTGGCCGTCGGCGGTGAGCATCTCGTACCGGGTGCCGCACCAGGTCGACTCCACCCACACGGCGACGACCGTGTCCGGGCCGCCCGTCACGACGCGGCCCCCCGGGCGCAGACCGGTTCCGGCCTCGTGGGCGCGGGCGAGCAGCGCGTTGACTGCGAGCGCGGCCGCGGGGTCGGAGTCGGGCAGCCGGTTGACGGCGGCCCGCTCGTCCTCGCTCAGCCCGTCCAGGAGGCCGGTGCGGGCCAGGGTGCGCAGCAGGGCGTGGCGCCGCACCTCGGGGGCGAGGGCGGCGCGGCGGGCGGCTTCGGCTTCCTCCTCCTGGCGGCGCTTGTCCTCCTCCAGCGCTCAGCCCGTCCAGGAGGCCGGTGCGGGCCAGGGTGCGCAGCAGGGCGTGGCGCCGCACCTCGGGGGCGAGGGCGGCGCGGCGGGCGGCTTCGGCTTCCTCCTCCTGGCGGCGCTTGTCCTCCTCCAGCGCTCAGCCCGTCCAGGAGGCCGGTGCGGGCCAGGGTGCGCAGCAGGGCGTGGCGCCGCACCTCGGGGGCGAGGGCGGCGCGGCGGGCGGCTTCGGCTTCCTCCTCCTGGCGGCGCTTGTCCTCCTCCAGCTGCTTCACGCGTTCGCGTTCGGCGTCGGCGGCGAGCTCGTCCCGGACCACGGCGTCGGTGTCCGGGTCGTAGGCGCCGCCGGAGTCGGCGAGCAGCTGCACGATGCGCGTCCACTCTGCGACTTCGGCCCGGCCCCGCTCATTGCCGGCGAGGTCCTCGCGGTCGCGGTCCATGTGCTGCTGCAGTTCGGCTTCCTCGAGGGCGGCAGCCGCCTCCGGGCGGGTCATGCCGCGGGCACGCCGGCGGACCGAGCGGCGGCCGATCTTCGCCTGGTCGACTGGCTCGCGGGGCACGGCGGAGCGGCCGGCGGGGACGCGCGGCCGCCGGCGGGATCGGGGTGCGGGTGTGCTCACCGGAGCCTCCGGAAAAACGAACAGATAGATGGGTCCGCTGTGCGCGGGCGCAGCGGATGGCACAGGTTTATAGCAGTTCTGAATTCCGTGCTGCTAAAACGAGATGTTCACCCATTCGACGTCGGTGAAATCCGCTCGGAGGTGCTTCCGGGTGGTGCCGCCCTCCTGGAAATAGGAGTAGGTGATGGCCTCCGCAAGCAGCGGCTGGAGGTCTTTGTCCGTCGCTCCGGCCTCCTTCAGCTGGAGGATCTGGGCGGCGTGGGAAGGTGAGACGGCGGTGATGATGTCCTTCACCCGGCCCTCGTCAGAGGTCCCATCCGCGGTGAACCCGAAGTACGCCCGGCACGATATGACGAGCCCGCCCGAGGTGGCCGCGTGCTGCCGTGCCTGTGCCCTGACCTGCGGTTGCCACTGTTTCTCAGTCGCTTCCGTCAGGGCCGCCTGGAGGCGCTTGTGGGGCTTCTTGGAGGCGCCCGAGAGGTAGCGCTCGACTGTGCTGCGGGAGACGCCCAGAGTGGCGGCCAGGGCCTTGGTGGAGCCCTTGGCGCGCGTGCGAAGGAATTTCATCTGGGCTCGGGCGGATTTCGGCGCGGGGCGGGTGAACACGGCGCGTTCCGCGCGCTGTAGGGCGTCGAGGATCTTGGCCGTGGCCCGTCGCGGGGCGGGTGGCTGTGTGGCGTCGTCGGTCATGGCCGCATGGAAAGCGGCATTGCCTGTGGATGGAGTCCGGCTGCCGGGCGCCAGCGGTGGGGAAGGATGGCGGCAGCGACACGGAGGGGGCAGCGTGCGGCTGACGATCGACACCGAGACGGATGCCTATGAGCAGACGATTGCCGCGGTCCATGCCGCATACGGGCTGCGCCCCGTCACCCCGGCCAGCTCGCCGAACGCCCCGGACGTGGAGCCCCGGCCCGGTCCGCAGAATCTGAGAGCGACGCTGAAGGCTGGAGCGACCAGCTGCTGTTCCAGATGCTTGCCGCGCTGATGCCCGGGGCCCGGGCGGTGCTGCGCCGGATCACCGACCAGCAGTACTTCGCCGAACACCCGACAACCCCGATCCCGCAGTCCCGGATCGGCGGGGCCCTGACCAGTGCCAAGGCTGTGCAGCGCCGGATCGGACCGGACGGTTCAGGCCCTTTGCTCCAGCGGGACGAGCGAGCACGGCGCTACCGCGTCGACGACGTCCTCGTGGCCGGGCTCACGAGGGCCTTCGCCCTGGCCGACGTCCGTCCCGACCTGCTGCGCGGTGAACCTGCCGCACCACCGGTCACCTGACCCGGCCGCGCCACCGGTAGAAGAGCGTCTCGCCCGGTCCCGCACTGAGCTGAATCGGCACGCTGGCCAGCAGGGTGCCGACGTCGATCGTCTGCCCGGGGTGCAGCACGGTGAAGCCCTGGCGCATGTAGTACGGTCCGAGCTCGCGCGGCGTCTTGTACCCGCCGAACAGCAGCATGTAGTCCAGCTGCCAGTACAGCTGCACGCACCGCTTCAGCAGCGAGGAACCGATCCCGCGGCCTCGGGCTTCCTCGCTCACCGCGACCGCTTTGATCTTTGCGTACTTCAGCATCGACAGCAGGGCGTACTGCTCGTGGCCCGGCAGCCGGGTGACTGTGGAGATGACCGTGCCGGACGGAACACCCAGCAGCGCCCCAACGACGTGCCCGCCCGCGTCCTGGGCGACCAGCGGCAGCGACATCGCGGCCGCCGCCGACTGCAGGTCGGGGTGCTGGTAAGAACCGTGTCATCAGCCGCAAACGAGAGGTCCCGACCGCACCACCACTGCCGTTGCCGAGGCTCAATCCCGCGGGTCTCGGGTCGCCGCGCCGGTGAAGGAGACTACCGACAGGGAGAGCAAGATCCCTCCCACGAGGCTCCAGATCTCCCACGAGACGTCGAAGAGCATGAGCACAAGGGGGATCACGATGGCCAACACGGCGAATCCGGCGCTGGCTGCGATGTAGTCGCTACGCGACGGGTCGTAGTGGTGGCGGTCGACCGGTGCTGCGGGCGGGAGGGAGGCGTAATCGGAGATGTAGGCGGCGCTGGCCCTCGCCAACTGCGAGGCCTTGCGGCCAGCTGCAGCGCGAAACCCGGCGAATTCGTCGCTGTAGCTGAGAGAAGTGCCGCACTCAGGATCAATCATGTGCCATCCGGTGTCCCCGGCCGTCTCGTAGGTGTAGCGGATTTGGTCGGAGAGGTCCTGCCACTCCGGTAGGCCGGTCAGTTCGGCTAGTTCGGCAAGTCGAGGGAGGACGTCCCTGAGATGCGCATGACCGTCCCTCTCGGTCGGGATCGGGCGGGGGTCGAAGATCAGGACGAGCCGCCTCAGGTAGTCGGTGAGATCGATCCAGCACTCATCAGGACGCGCTCCGATCTTGGACGTCGTGGTAGGTAGATGCTTGTTGATCCCTGCCAGCAGCCAGTCAGCCCTCATCGAGTCATACGGGCGGGAATCTGCAGGGGCGACATCGATCGTGCGGACGAGTGCTTCAGCCTCAGCGGCCGCAGCCTTCAGTACTTTAACTTCCCGTATGTCTCGCCGGACGGGAAGTAAGCCCTTATTCCCCCCTTTGTCCAGTTGGTGGTGAAGCCTCGCCCATTTCTCCTCCCATGCCTTCTTATCGGCGCCCAGGTACCCGGCCACATCAACGACCGCATCCATGCGGGGCAGTTTCTGCGGGCTCACGACTCTGGAGATGACGGCCTCTGACCGGTGAAGTTTTTTCGCGAGTTCGGCGTTGCTCAGGTCGCCGACCAACCGCCGCAGCTCCCCGGCGAACTCGCGCAACGGAGCAGGTAAGCCCTCCAGAGGCTTGCGCGGTGCCCCCCGCCCTGCCGTCCGGCCATCTCCGCCGGTGTCTCCAGCGCCCCCCTGTCCTGGCATGGCGTCAGGTTATCGGGTAACTCGGGCGGTCGGAATACGGGCGTTCCCCCTGGTCCGAGGCCATTCGGAAAGAAATCTGCGGCCAGATGGCAGCCCATTGATGAAGCAGAAAGAAAGATCGGTTCCAACGGTGTCGACCCCCGGCTACAACGAAGTTAGGCCCCAAACCCACGGGACCCCGACTTGTGAGAGCAGGGACACCATGAAGATCAACCGCTTCGGACCAACCAACCGCTACCTGGACCTGATCGTCTTCCTCGCCGTACTGGCCACCGGCATCCTGCTGATCCTCCTCCACGTTCCGGTCGAGTCCCTGGCCGCCGTTTCCGCCGCCCTCTCCGCCCTCTACCGCATCTGGATCAGCGCGCGGCCCTCCTTGCCACCCCCCGACAGCACGGGGCCAGAGAACGGCATCCGACCCGCCCCGTCCGACCCGGCCGACACTACCGAGCTGAAGCAGCTCGTCGGCTAGGCCACCCTGAGGCGGCCGGGGCGAGCGACTGTCCTAGCCGCCTCGCTCGTTTGCGGCTGGTGACACGGTTCTTACCGGACCCCCAGGTCGCCAGCCGCTGCCGCCCGGACGAGCGGTTCGGTCAAGCGGGCGCCCGAGAGGGCGTCCAGCAGCCATGTCCCGCACCGCCCTTCGGCGAGCGCCTCAAGGTGGCCGGTCTCCAGGTTGTCGGCCGCCGTCTTCAGCAGGGAGGTGACCGTATGGGCCTCGTCTGGCAGCGCGTAGCGGATCCGCGCACCGTGCGGCCCGGGTAAGCCGTCGATCACCTTCTGCTTCGTCACCCGCGCCAGCCCGGTGGACGGCTGCTTCTTCTTCGTCTTCTTCGCCATCCCTGAGAGCTACCCCCGCCGCGCCGGCTGGCACCCCGACCAGCGACTGGCTCCAACAACCAACGCACGGATTCGGTCGTTCGTGTTCACGCGCGGACGCACCACGCAGTCGGCTTCGACTTCGACGAAGCCGACTGCGCCCGGGGCTTCGGCACCCTCGTGCGCGATCAGTTCACCGCAGGACCTGAATGATCGCAGTCGCGGTTGCTCCCATCGCGCTCATGACGCCCGCCAAGAGGATCAGCAGCCGCTTCATGTAGTCCGTGCTGATCGACGGTTCCACCGGAGTGACGGTGAGTGGGGGCGGCGTCTTGCGGTGCCGCAGATTCGCGATCTTGATGCGTGTCACCGTGTAGTGCCAGATCAGTGTCCGCTCCTGATCTACGCCGCATGCTCGCAGGAATATGGTGAGCCACTCGGTGGTGGGCAGCTCGTCCCCGTTGAGCACGTGGGCGAAGGTCGCACCGGAGATGGGATAGAACGGTCGGCTACGCCGTTCCAGGTCGCCTATCGTCAGGCCCTTGTCCGCGACCAGCTCGCGCATCACGGAGAGCACGTCCTGAGGGGTCGTACACAGCGCGAGCGCGGTGTGCACATGGTCGACCGTAAGGCTGCTGACCCGCTGGGCTTCGTCCGGGAGACGGGCGTCCATCTGCATGTGGGCGTCCATGAACTGCTGCACCAGGGTCAGCAGGCCGTCCGGCTGCGCCGGGGCGACATCCTCCGGGGCCGTGACGGGCTTGCGGATCGCCGCGCGCAGGCGGGGGTGGTGTACATCGGCCCGCTCTTCGGCGCCCTCGTCCTCGCCGGGATCAGCCTCCGCGGCACGCAGCTTGGCTTTGCCGGCGGCCTCCTCCGTCGCGGCACGTGCCACGGCGTTCTTGTGCAGGCGATGCCAGGGCGTGAGGTCGCCCGTGAAGCCGCAGCCGCGTACGAACGCCTCCACGACCCCCCACTTGGGCACGGTCTTCCCGGACGCCGCGGTCGACAGCGCGGCCGAGGAGTAGTGGGACTTGCCGGCCAGGTCCTTGTAGGTGAGGCCGCTGGAGCGGCGGAGCGCCCGCAGTTCGCGGGCGAGCTCCGCCACCTCCATCGGCGTTGTTGCCGGAATGTCCTTCTCAGGACGCGCCACGCGTGCCCCCGCGCTGGTGCCGTGCGGCGTTCCGGGCGTGGACGCGACGCGCGAACCGCTGAGCACCGCGATGCAGCTGACGGTGCCGTAGGTGCCGGGGCGTCGCCGCTCCCGGGAGCTGGAACATCTGAGGTGCGCCGGGAACAGCGCCGTGGCGGTGGCTGCGGGTGCAGCGCACGTATCCGGGACGGGCTCCGCCCACCCGTCCGTGTCCGGCGCCGAGTTCACGGTGGCGTGCACGCCCGTCCTGCCGGTGTCGGCCGTCGTAGGCGGCCGTACGCACTTCGTCGGGCGGCGCCTCGTTACGGGCTCGTACGACCTGCAGGAGGAGGTCACCGACGGTCCCCCCGACGAGGCCGCCGACCAAGGCGCTGATGGTGGGATCGCCGATGACGGCCTGCGTGGCGGCGCCGGCGGCGGCCCCCGCGCCGTTGGCGGTGAGCGCGGCGAGGATCAGTCGCCGTCGCTTCCTGGGGGTACGACTGGAAGGAGACATCACAACTCCCGGTTCGAGGACCTCGTGAGGCCCTGTGAGGAGGGGATGAGCGAGGGCGGCTCCTTTCGGAGGGCCCTTACTCGGTGCCCGCTCCGGCAGATCCGGAGCGGGCAGGGTGAGCGGCCTGAGTGCTCAAATCCGTATTCAGTTGGGACGAGCCTGGCCCGAGACCGAGAGGGGGAGCGCCAACTCCCGTACTCCCAGCGGTGACCCGACGGTCACCAGGACTTCCGCGCGCGAGACACAGTCTGCCCCACAGGGCTACCGATCTGATACTGACTGCACCCCAACCTCACCCCCCTTGTGAGCTCGTGAACAACGAGCCGTCACCGACACAGGCATGGTCAACACGGGCGTGAAAAACGGGGATCTGGTATAGCGCCAGGTCATTGACTGACCCAAACGTTCATACGGTTATGCCCGGTTTGGCCGACTTCATCAACGCGTAAGAGTGAGAAACAAAACTCTGCGAACAACCTCATGCCGGTCCATTTCTGCAGGTCAGAGTTATGATTTGGTTGTTGGAGTTCTTCAGCGGTGTCCCGCGACGACTCCTCACGGACCCCTCGGCGCGTAACCATGGGGACTGCGGTCAGCGCCAACTGACCGCAATAGGGAGACATCTCAAGGCCTGAGTGCTCCTGTGGGCCCCCTGTTTCGGCAGGGGGCCTAGAACGTGGCTGCGCTAGATAAGGCCTTTGCCCCGCTTCGCGACCGTCAGTGGTCATCTCTGAACAATCGGCGGTCGGGCTCTCTCGGTGGAGGAGCAGTTGTGATTGATGTCACCTGCGTGCGACATGTCCGCTCTGCGCACCCATGATCGTTTCCGCATAGCGCTGATCCTTTTCGTACCGAACCGGTCAGAAGCGTGCGGCCCTATGCATCGGGTCACCGGCGGGTGAAGTCGTGGAGCTGGTCGGCGAGGCGTTGGTCGGGGCGCTGGACGATGATGCAGGAGCCGGTCTTCGCGGTCGCGAGGCGGTCGACCTCCATCTCTAGTCCCCCGGTGGGGGCGCTGGCGCGGCTGGAGCCGGTCTTGCGGACGTACGACGCGACGGCCTCGAGGGTGGCGAGGAAGTCGCCGTCTGGGGCTTCGGATTCGAGGACGTCGTCGGTGACCTCGTGCAGCCAGTGCCGTGCCTCCCGCGTTTCGCCGAGGGCGAGATGGTGCAGATGCAGGCAGTAGGCGGCGGCGCGGTGGCCAGCGCCGGCTGCAAGCTGCCACCAGAACTGGGCGCTCTCGCGGTGGTCAGTCAGGTAGAGCAGGCACGCGAAGACAAGGGCACCGTCCACGTCCAGGTGGCGGTCGTCCTTGAGCGTCTCGGATTCCTGGGCGAGGCGGTCGACCTGGTCGGCAGCGTCGGGCTTGTTGAGGATCCAGCGGCACACCACGGACAGCCGTTGCCCGGCCTGGGCGGCGCGGACGGTGTCCGGGTGCGGCTTGGCAGCGACGGCGGCCGCGTCGACGGCGAGGCGGCGCAGGGCGGCGCCGACGTCGAAGCCGTCGCGGGGCCCGGTGGGGATGCGGGCGTCGGCCAGGAGCTCGTCGATGGCGGTCACTGTGCTGCCCCCTTCTTGTTCTTGCTGGGCGCCGCGGGCAGTCCGAGCCGGATGCGTAGGCGTTCTTTGCCCTTGCGGCCGTGGTAGTCGACGGTGCGGGTGTCCAGGCCCATGTAGCGGGCGATCCGCTTGGTGGAGTAGCCGAGCAGATGGCGCAGGACGATCACGGTGAACTGGCGGGTGGGCAGCTCCAGGATCGCCTCGTACAGGCCGCCGGCACGGCTGTTGAGCTCCAGCTGGCTGCGGACCGCTTCAAGGTTCTTGGCTATCGGACCGTTGATGAGGAACGCCGGCGGGCGTCCGTCCTCTTCGAGGCGGCGAGTGACGCCGCGGTGCAGCACGGCAAGTGTCTGCTGTTCGAGGTCGCCCTGCTGCAGCAGCTCGTCCCAGCCTCCGAGGATCTCCAGGAACACCTGGTGGACCACCTGTTCGGCGGTGCGCCGACTGCCGAGGTGGATCTCCGCGAAGTCGTGGAAGAACTCCTGATGCCCGAGGTAGAAGCCCTCGAAGTCGAGGGGCAGATCGGGGGGCGGGGCCTGGACGGGCTGGCCGTGGCCGCCGTCCTGGGGCGATACGTCAGTGGTGACGTCGCCGTTGCCCATGCGGTCCTCCAGGCGGTGAGCACCGGTCCTCTCCGTTGAGGCCGGCGGGTTCGGACGCGGGATAACTCGCCCGCGTGAGCGCCCCGTTGAGTCGGGCTCTCAGGCACCACCCTGTCGTTTTTCGGGTCACGAAACTCATGCGCCCCCCGAAAATCGTGACTGTGCGATCTTCTCCATAAACGGAACGTGATTGCGATGATGGCTTGTGTGTTCGAAATTGAGGTGTGACCTGCAGCGATGTAGGCAAGCGCGGAAGATCTCATTTCAAGCACCGTCGGACTCGTGGCACAGCTCACACGTCTTCGGTGATGCGTGGACATCTCGTGAAGCACAAGGGGTCACAGGTGGCCGTGTACGCGCAGAACCGATCTGCCGTCACCCGATGGAGGAAGACGGGTTGGTCTGCTCTACCTGGAGACGCAGAGGCGCTCTGGCGGGTGTGGGTCCCTGGTCAGTACGTTCCCGGGGGCTGGGCGACCGAGGGGAGACGATGACCGAGCGGGGCACGGCGCGGGCGCTGCGGATCGCGATGTGGGTGCTGATCGTCGTCGCCGTGCCGCTGTACCTGGTGTGGCTGGTCCAGGTGTCCTACCGGACCGGGCAGCGGCTTCCCGAAGGCGACACCAACCGGTGGGCGCCGGTGGTGCTGCTACCGCTGGCCGCCGTGGTGTTCTGCGTGATGGCCGGCTGGACCTGGTGGACGAGCATGGTGGCGCGCTCCGGCTCGCTGCTGCGGGAACGGTGGGCCCTGGCGGCCCTGACGTTCACCGCGGTGACGTCGGTGTTCTGTGACGTGGCAGCCGTCGACGACCCCTCGGTGTCCACCGGCCTGCTGAGCCTGGTGGTCACCGGGCTGGGCATGGTCGGGCTGTTCTTCATCCCGGCCGCCGTCTCTCGCCAGCTCCCCGACGTCGTCCGGCAGCGCGCCGCGCGACGCACCCGCCCCGGCCCGCAGTAGGGCGCCGAATAGCTCTTTTATCCGGCGCCGTCTCACCGTCCGGGGCATCTGGAAGTGCGAAGTGCGGAAACGGTGTGCGTGGGGAACAGCAGGAGCGCCATGCTGAGCGCCATGCCGAATCTCGCACATCCCCTCTTCAGCGCTCCCGTTGACGCTGTCGACACCAAGTTGGTCCGCGACTTCCTGGCCCTGGAGCTGGAGGAGAGCTTCACCGTGGACTATAAACGCGGCTTCGACGCAGCAGCCGAAACTGTCGCTGCGATGGCCAACACCTACGGCGGCATCATTCTCATTGGCGTCGATGCACGCCCGGCCGACAAAAACTTGCCCGGGGCGCTGGTGGGGGTCAAAGCGATCGACAAGGATCGGCTGGTCAGCAAGATGGCCACCACCTTCGATCCGCCTGGGTGGACACCCGAGGTCATCCCAGTGACTGTCGATGACAAGTTGCTCCTGGTGGTGCGCATCGACCCGAACACGGTGCCGCAGCCGCTCTTCCACCAAGGGGCGGTCAGGATCCGGCTGGATGGTCGAAACGCGACCGCCGACCGCCGCCTTGTCCAGGTGCTGTTCCAGCAGGCCGACGCCGCTCCGGCCCGCACATACTTCAGCGACCCACGCTTCGCCCCTGACAACCACGCGGCACCGCACGTTCGGGATGCATATCGCACCCTGCCGCCGGATCTAGTGATCCGCGCCGCAGCTTCTCACCCCCTGCGGCGGGACATGGTCCGCCTCCGCCTGCACGGCACCACGGTCGACGCCCTCATGCGGTCGTTGTGCGCGCCGGGATTCACCGGCACGCACGCGTTGCCGGAGCGGCTGCACATGTTCGCCCGGCGGGTGAACTCCCAGCAGTACCAGGAACCGTGGGCGATCGATCCCGAGCATGGCCACGCCTGGTTCGTTCGGCTCGCAGCTGGCCACGAAGCGCCTCCCTCCAAGCAGCACGACGCCCGCGTACGTCTGGAGTGCACGGCCAGCCTGGCCAACAATGGCACCAGCCTCGACGTTCTCTTCGATCTGCTGTTCTGGACCGGGGGCCAGAAAATCGCGGACGATCTGTGGGTACAAGGCTGCTACGAGGCAGTGCGCGCCCTGGCCCGCAACGCCCTGCCGGCCCTCACCGAGCGCCTGCTCGGAACGGCGCTGATGCCTACTCCGCCGATCGAGCTGCATATCGCTTCCGGCAAGCAGGACCAGCCGTCGCTGGACGCCACGCTCAATAGGGACTGTCTCGGCCACCGGACCGGCACCGGCAGCCTCCGCCGCGGCAGCGACTACCTGCCCGATGAGCTCGTGGCAACCGGCGATCTCCCGGAAGCGGTCACCGAGGCCCTGCGCAACATCGCCCTGGACTGGCGCTACCTCCATCCCCACATTCCCGTACTGGGCGACTGACCTCCCCGCACCCCGTCCGCGCGGCACGATGCGGTGCCGGGTGCTGCCGCCCGGCGCTGGTTACTTCACGGCGGTGAGGTTCCGCACGCGGGGCACCCGCGCCCCTGCTTGACGGCTGAGAGGCGGAACCGGCCGACCAGGCCGCAGGTCAGGCACTGGGCGGCCCACGGTGCGGTGACTGAGCGGGGGAAGGGTTCGGTCGGGCGGAGCCCGGCGCCGAGCATGATCTCGGTGGCTCGACGCAGGCTCTCCCACCCACGCCACCTCCTGCGTTCTTCGTCTTCGGCCGTCTTCTTGGCCCTAGCCTCCTCTTGCTCTTTCGCCTTGACCCGGTGATAGGCCTTGATCCAGATAGGGAAGCGGCGTTCTTTGACTTGGCAGGCGTACAGGTATGACCGCAACTGCTCGACACTGCTGGGCAGTTGTTGACGGTGGGAGATCCGGTATGCGGCGCTCCGGGACAAGAACGCGAACCGTTTTCGCGTCTCGTCTGCGTCCCGTACGGCGGCCACCCGGTCTTCCATGGCCTGCATGGAGGGGCGATCGTCCTCCTCCCAGGCTCTGGCCAACGCCCTGCCGAGTTCGTCCGGGGTGCTCACCATGCGCGGATGCGGAGCTTGGGTGAGAGGGCGGCGCTGCCGTCCAGGGGAGCGTGTGGCCTTCTCGTAGAGCCGATCTGCCTCCTCGGGGTCGAGCCCCAGCTTGGCGACGTATCCGTCGACGACGCACCTCTTGGGTGCGACAGCACCGGCTTCAGCCCGCTGAATGGTCGAGGTTGACTTTTCGATGGCATCGGCCGCCTGAGCCTGAGTGAGCCCGAGCGCGGCGCGGCTGCGACGCAGGGCACAGGCCAGCTGGCCCACCACGCTGTCGCTGTCCGGCACCTCCTTGAGGCGCCGGACCTTCCGAACGGTGGACATGTCGCGGGGTCAGGCGGGGGTGGCCTGCAGCTCCGCCCAGGCAGGGCGCAGGAGTGCGGTGAGCCTGCTGGTGGTGCACGCCCGCACTACAACAGCACCGAAGAGACCGGCGCAGCCAACGACGAGGACGGCGTCGGCCGGCTTCATCCCCTTGATGACCAGTACGGTCACGAAGAGGACCATGACCGTGATGATGACGGCCTCGGGGAGGTTCGGTCGTGGCCTCGGGCCGACGATTGAGTTCAACATGTCCATCTCCTGCACGAGTTGTACGTGGCCATGCCTGACGGCAAAGCGATTCTGGCTCCAACCAGGTTGTGCCGCTGGGCGGTTGGCTCGCCGGTCGCGGTGACGGAAATGCTGCCACCCTGCGACCGCACGTCACGACCGATCGCGGGATTTCATCCACGCGCATCTCACCCTCAAATTTGGTGGCCGATAGGCATATGCGGGGGCCGTAAGGCAGACCTTTGGCCAGAGGATCGGAACGCTCCGTGACGACGAAGGCGCCGACCAGGGTGGTTGCGGGTTCGCTCGCCAGTACCAATCCGGAAGCACGCCACAACTGCGCAGATGATCATGTAAACACCCAGACGTAAACCAGTTTGGGTTGCCCACGAAGCCTCGACGCTGGGAGCATCCGGCTACGCCCCTGCACCACATGGCTCCAACCAGGTTGATCAGGGACATCATGTGGGCCCTGGTTGGCTCCGGGCCCGCAGCAACGAGCCGACAGCACATGCTGTCGGCTCGTCGGCGTTTCCTGGCTCTCCGCTATGCCGTCCTTTGCTGGCCGGCCAGCTGACCGCGGCTGTCCTTCCGTAGGATGCGAAGCGCCTCGTTCCCGGCAGCTGGAATGCCGGGTGTGACTGAGCGCCTCACTTGGCCATTGAGCGCTCTGGTTGGCCGCCCTGGCACTCAGCTTCGACCCGCTCCGGCCCGGCCAGCCCGCGGCTCCGCGCCCTCACTGGTCGGTCTGCTCTCACCAGGTCGAGGGCGAAGATGCCGCGGGTCCACCAGGCAGGGTTCAGGCCCGGGTGGCAGCGACCAGCACCCCCACGACGGTAGCCATGAGCGTCATCGCAGTGAGGGCCCCTGCGAGCGGAGCGGACCATGCGGGGCGGTAGAGAAGCAGCGCGAGTACGCCAGTGCCGATGAGGACAGTGGCAACGACCAACAGCAGGATAAGGAGCAGGACAGTCAAACTCATGCCTGCTCGCCCCCCTTCCCCGGTCGCCACAGCCCAGCTGGCTGGCCCGGCTGCTGCTGCTCGCGGCGGCGTTGCTGTTCGGCGACCCAACGCCCCGTCTTGCGTCGTACGCGTTCCCCGAAGCGGACGGGATCTGCTGCACCGGCGTACAGCGCCGCATCCGCCCACGTAGCCACGGCAGGGTGGACCCATGCCATCACCACGGCCCCTTCCTCGGGAGCCAAGGACCTCAGCAGCGCGGTGAGGCGCTGGTCGGCAAGGTCGGTGCCCAGCGCCAGTGCCTGCGTATCAGGGCTGCCGGTAACAAGATCGTGCAAGGACAGGCCGTCGCCCATCGGGGTATCAAGAAGCAGAACTCTTGAGCGCTGGGCCCGGCGGCGCCACAGCGGCCTTAGCTGCCGGTGGATCGTCTGCGCCTCCACCCGCAGATAGCGAGCGAACGTGCGCCCAAGCACGCCCCGCTCGTCGGTGCGCAGGCGATCGCCCCAGTCTCCGACCACGGCGGTCGACACCGCCTCACGCCACAGGCCGGCCTGCGGCAGAGCCAGGGACGCGGCGAGCCGGTCAACCGCCTGGAATGTGCCTTCATCTGTGATTTCCGCGCACGCCCGGCCTGCCCAGTAGACCTCCGGGGGCATGGGGACGGTGATGGCGAGCGGCGGTTGCTCTGCGGGCAGCGGTGACCCAGGCGACAGGGTGCCGTCAAGGACGTAGCTGAAGCTGAGCTCCCCCTGGCCGATCACCCTGGCGTTGATGGCGACGCCACGGCGCCCCTCGGTGGTCCGCAGGGGGCGTGGAGACGAGTCGACCACCGACTCGAGGCTGGACGGGATGGTGTTCACAGGGTGTACCTCCGGCGATAGACAGCTTCACCCTTCGGTCTCCGCACCACCGGTGGGCCAGCAAAAAACTTGGGGATCATCGGTGTGATGCCGGTCACATCGCGTGAGGTCATGCTCGAGCTGGCCAACTACGGCGCTCCGACCGGCCAACCGTGGCGCTCAGTCACACCGGGGACGAGTGCGCTTGTGCGGGAGCCTGCGCTACAGCTCGATCTGGATGTGTTCCACGTCGGTGAACTCCACGCCCAGGCCCGCGGCCCGGGTGTTGTTGGCGCGGAAGTACATCCGTGCGAGGCCGTCGGCCGCGATCTGCTGGAGCTGCTGCTCGGTGGCGCCCTGCTCGCGGGCGGTGAACAGGCGGTCCGCGAACTCGGGCGGCAGGGCCTGGGTGATGTCGCGGATGCGGGCGTCGTCGGTGGTGCCCGGCGCGGCGGTGAACCCGAACCGCGCGCGGGTGGAGACGACCAGGCCGCCCGTGGACGCGGCCCGCTTCTTCGCCTTCGCGCGGATCTGCGGCTGCCACCGCTTTTTGACCTCACGCTCTATGCGGTCGCGCAGGTCGCGGCGGGGCCGCTTGAACTTGCCCGCGACGTACCGCTCCACGGTGCGCTGGGAGATCCCGAGAACCTCCGCAGCGGCCTTGGTGCCCTTGAGCTGCTTGACCAGGTACTTCATCTGCGCCTGGGCGCTCTGCGGGATGCGGCGGGTGAACGCCCCCTCCAGCGCGGCGTCCAGGCTGTCCCCGATCGAGTCGGCCATGACCTGCTACTCCCCTTCTCCGGCGCTCTGGTCGGTCTTGATGAGGTTGGCGAGGTTGAACACGGCGCCCGCCTCTTCGAACTGGGCTTCCGCCCACAGCACGGTCTGGGTGCCCTGGTGCTTGACCATGCCAGGCGAGACACCGAGCCGGAACGTGCCCGGCACCGGCTTGCCCTCGTCCGTGTACGGCAGGACGTCCAGCGGGGACGGGCCG
Source organism: Streptomyces sp. PSU-S4-23 (assembly GCF_055632315.1). Taxonomy (NCBI): domain Bacteria; kingdom Bacillati; phylum Actinomycetota; class Actinomycetes; order Kitasatosporales; family Streptomycetaceae; genus Streptomyces; species Streptomyces sp. PSU-S4-23. Next base: position 20,278 of record NZ_JBVMUU010000001.1, read on the forward strand.
GTGGAGGGGTAGACGATGCAGTCCGTGCCGATCGCGACGGGGTAGCGGCCGGTCGCGGCAGCGGTCTTGAGGATCTTGCGGTGCATCCCGATCCGGACAGTGGCTAGCACGGCGGCCCGGATGTCGGGGCGCCACGTCTCCCGCTTCAGCGCCGGCCACGGCTCGTAGTACGGCACCTGGCCCCGGCTGCGCTGCCGCAGCTTGCCGATGCCGCCCTTCGCCGTGGACTTGATCGCGTTCAGCAGCAGCGCCATCGTCGGGTCGACCTGCTTGTGCACGGCCATCGCGTCCAGGAACTCCTGGCCGCCCATCTTCGTGGTGACACCGAGGTCGGCCATCGTCTCCACGTACGCGTCGCGCAGCCGGTTGTACCAGGGGTCCAGGTAGCGGCCGGACTCCAGACGCACGAACGCCTCGATCGGCGCGACCTCGAACCCGAGCTCCTGGGCGTAGGCGACGGTGGGGGTGGCGTACCAGGCCGGGCCGGTCGGGCGGTCGCCCTTCGGCGTGAACGGCGAGGGCAGCAGGTCGCCGTCCAGGGTGCGCCCGTCGATCTGCACGCGGGACAGGTCGACGTGGCTCAGGTCGACCAGCCACGAGCCGGGCACCTTCGGGGCGAACGATGGGTTGCCGGTCAGGTGGGTGGGGGCGCCCAGGCCGACGGTGAGACCGTTGGTGGCCGCCGCGAACGCCATGTTGACGTCGATCGCGACCAGGTACGGCAGCATGCACTCGTCATCGGTCAGCGGCCGGCACCAGTCGTACGGCTCCTCCATCAGCATCTCCGCCGGAGTCCGCAGGTGGTGGCGCTCGAACTTCCCCTTCAAGAGCGGGTGCTCGTCCGGGACCTCGCACGCCACGTGCTCGTACACCGCCGTCAGGGCGTCCGCGTTAAAGGCCCGCTCGAACTCGCCGGTGGCCTCGTTCTTCTCCGCGCGGGTCGGCGGGCGAAGTGCGGTCATCAGCTCGAGGCCGGTCGTCGACGTGGTGCCGCGCGGCGTCATCACCCGTTGCGCGTACGTGCCCAGGTACCGGGCGAGGTCGGCCGGGTGCATGGACGGCAGCTGCGGGTCGTCCTTCTTGTCCCACTCCCGTGCGTCCAGCGCGTTCCACGACGGGATGCACAGCTGGACGCAGCGCCGCCTTGAGCCCTCCGGGTCGCGGAACACGCGCGCCCACGGTCCCAGTCCGCGCTGGGTGAGCTGGAGTTCGGCGCGCTGGAGCTGCTTGACCACCTTGTGGCTGTCCTTGAGCCGGCCCGCGCGCCGCTCCTCATCCGACAGTGTGGCGGGCAGGCCGTAGCGCTCCAGCGCGGCCGGGGTGAGGACCAGGATCGGGTCGGCATCACGGCCGTTGCGGTGCAGGCGGGCCTGACCGAGGCGAGCTTCGGTGATCGTCCAGTCGACCAGCGCGGGAAGTGACTTGGCGGGCACGTCCAGGACCAGGCCGCCGACGCAGTACGCCGACACCTGCCCGTCCTCGCAGTCGACCACGGCGAGCGGGCCGTTCTCGAAGCGCGGGTCCACGGTGGCCGCCGTGGTGGTCTTCTTCGCCGCCGCCTTCTTCGCGCCCGGGCGCCGCGACGTGGACGTCGGCCTGGTGGTGCTCGCCGCCGGTCGGGCGGGCGGTTTCGCGGCGGCCGGCGCCGACGGAGCGGGGACTGCCGGGGCGGGCTCGGCAGCGAACGTCTCCGGCACGGCAGGTTCTTCGGGCGCCTCGCTCTCGGGGGCGGGGAAGCGTTCGGCCAGCTTCTCCAGGAGCTTTGCGTAGGCGGCGCGCTGCGGCGGCCGCGGTTCGGTCCGGCCGGCCTCCCAGTTCCCGACCGCCTCACGGCGCGTGTCGAGAGCCTTCGCGACCTGGGCCTGGCTCAGCCCGGCAGCCTCGCGTAGACGCCTGCGCTCGGCAGGCGGCGGCAGGTCGTCTTGGGCGACCTGTTCCAGCAACGCGTCCACGTTGCTGAGCAGCTCGTTCTCAGTGGGCACAGAGCTCACCTCCACTAGACACCCTACACCAATCGCGCATTGGATCGCTCATTGATTCGCGCCTAGATCGCTCGTGATGTTAGGTTGATCGCGCAGCGCGGGGGCGGGAGACAGGAGGCGTGGTGCCAGGACGAGATGGGGGCTCGGTGGTGCTCTCCGAGCAGGAGAGCTTCGACGTGCTGCACCGCGTGATCCTCCCGTCTGCGACTCAGGACGCCGTCGCCCAGCGCCGGCCGGTCGTGGTCGTCGTCGCCGGGCAGCCAGGCGCTGGTAAGACGTGGATCGCCGACCTCGTCCAGGCGGTGCTGGACCGGCGCGGTGGCGCGGTGCGGGTCGGCCGGGACCTGTACAAGCCGGTCCACCGTCACTACGCCCACGCCCTGGCGGCCGACGTCCGTACGGCCGGAGCCCTGGTTCGCCCCGACACCGCGCGGTGGCAGGCCGCCGTCGAAGCCCACGTCCGCGAGATGGGCTTCGACGCCGTGGTGGAGTCGGCGCTCGCCGACCCGGACGACTTCCGCGACTCCTCCAGCGCCTACCGCGCGGCCGGCCACCGGATCGAGGTCGTCGCCGTGGCCACCTCCGAAGCCCTGAGCCAACTGGGCATCGTGGACCGCTTTCTCACCGAGGCCGCCGTCGGATGCGGCCGGTACGTGTCCTGGGAGAACCACGACAGCTGCGCGAAGAACCTGCTGAACACCCTGGCCGTCATCGAGGCCGAACAGCTCGCCGACCGCGTCACCGTCGTACGGCGCGACGGCACTCTGCTGTACGCCAACGAGCTCACGCCCGACGGCGACTGGCGTCGCCGTCCCGCGGCGGACCGGGCGGTGCGGGTGGAACGGGCACGGCCATGGACGGCCCCCGAGACTGCCGTCTTCCGACGTGAACTCGCCCGCACCGACCGGCGCGTGCACACCGAGCTGACCGAAGAGGACAGGCGCCTGGCTGTACAGCGCGACAGCGAACGCGCGGCCGCCTGGTCCGAGCCGGTCCGCCGCACCGCACAGCCCACCGCGGCGCCGCCCGGGGTCGCCTACCACCGGCTGTCCGCCGACGAACACCGCTGGATCTTCGACGAACTGATCACCCCGACCGTTTTGGCGAACGTCACGCCCCGGGACGATCCGCGCGCCGTGTACGTGATCGGCCAGCCCGGGGCGGGCAAGCTGCTGGCCGCCAGGATGGTCCGGCGCGCGATGCGGCCCGGCACGACCAAGCTGGTCGGCGACGACTTCAAGGCCGCACATCCGGACTACCGCCAGATGCTCCGTCAGGATCCCCGCGGCGCTGGCGCGGCCATCCGCACCGACTACAAAGCGTGGTTCGCTCAAGCGGAAGAGTACGTGCGCACGCGGCGCGGCGATCTGCTCATCGAGTCCGCCCCGGGCGGCGCGGACGATGTCCTCGACAGCGCCCTCGCCTGCTCCCGGGCCGGCTACCCGGTGGAGCTGGTGGTGCTGGCCGTGCGGGAAGCGGACAGCCGCCTGGCCACCGCCCTGCGCTACGCCCGGGCCCTGCAAGCCGGAATCACCGGACGGTTCACCACCCGCGCCGGGCACGACCGCTGCTACCGGGCCGTCGCCGACCTCACGGCGGCCGCCGAAACCCACCCGGCCATCACCGCGGTGACGGTGATCCGCCGCGACGGCCACGCCCTGCTGCGCCAGGAGCAGCCCGCCGCACCCGGCAGGGCCTCATGGGCGCTGGCCGCTGAACGGCAGCGCCCCTACACCGAGCAGGAAGCCACCCACTTCATCCAGCTCTACCAAGGACTGCGCAAGGCCCTGCCCCAGCACCGCGACGAACTGGACGACATCGCCGCCCTGGCCCGCCCCCTGATGCACGCCAGGTTCCAACGTCTGCGGATCGCCGCGCACCGCCCTGACATACGGCTGCTGCCCCTGCCGCGGACGGTCTACTACTCCAGCTCCCTCAGCCGCGCCGCGTAGAGCGCAGCAAGGCGGTCCTCCTCCTCCGCGTCGGCCTCCTCCAGACGCTGCAGGTCCTGGTAGGCGGCCGTACGGCCCGCCGTCAGCTGCGCAAGGCGCTCCTCATCGGGCACCGGGGCCCGCCGCTCGGCAGCGATCTGCTCGGTATACCAGTGCACTACCTCCCGCACGATGTCGGCCGCATGCTGGTCCTCGCCCCCGCCCAGGCCAGAGAAGTCGGGCTGATCCGGTGTACCGGGCATGGCAAACTCCTTTTGATCTCGATTGGGCGGTTATTGTCCCCGCCGCCTGAGAGCCTTCGCCCACCACGGTCTCCGGCCCTGCCGTCTCTTCTCCCAGTGGCGGTATCGCAGGGCCCCGCGCCAGGCCCGGATCCGTCGGTGAGCTCGGCCGATCCGGCTGTCGAGCACGTGATATTCGGGATCGGCCAGGCGGACCAGGTCCTGGTCGACGCCCAGGGAGAGACCAAAGAAGGTGCCCTCCTGAACTTCTTCGAACAGGGCGATGCCGCTGACGACTACCGTGTTGATCGGCGCGCTCGCCCGGTACGCCTCGCGGGGCTCGGGCAGGAGCAGGGTGTGACGGATGTCCGAGTCGTCGAACCAGTCGTCGGAGACGGGAAAGGCGTTGTATCCAAAGTCGTTCACGCCGACGTACCACGAGCGGTAGCCGCCGACGTTGCCGAACCAGTGCTCTTCGAAGTAGCCGTAGCGGCGGTTGCCGAGCCAGGCCCGATGGATGGCAGTGCTGTGGTCTGGGAGAGTCGCGAAGGTGCTCTTGCCCAGCCTGATCCGCGTCTTGCCAACTCGTATCCAGGGCCTGAACCACCAGCTGGTTGTGGTGATCCCGTACATCACCACAACGTCGTCCTCACACCAGGTGACCAGGTAGCAGAGCCTCGATAGGAGCCACGTCCGGACGGTGAGCTCGACTTTCCGCTCCCCGTCATCGGTTCCTTCGGGCCGCTCGTCCGGGGCGAGTCGCGTGGCGTGCATCGTCGACTGCCACCGCGGCTTGTCGAGCAGGGACTCGACATAGTCGTGCCGAACACCCGGGGTGATCTTGCGGAGGCGCGTGGTGACATAGCGCCGGCGGCCGACTGTGCGACGCCATCCCTCGGTCAGCGTTTTGGTGAGGGTCCAGCTGGCGACCAGGACTCCGGCCACCTGCCAGAGGTTGAGGGTGGTGCTGTACCAGGGCTCGGGATCGGGCTTCATCGCTGAAGGATGCCGTACGCCCGCGGCCTGGCGCCCCGGAGCAGGGCGGGCTCCCCAACCGGGGTGCGGCGGGCATAGGTTGGAGCCCGCAGGTGATCATCATTCGGGGGTGGGTGTGGCAGGCCGGGATTTGAGGGCCCTGTTCAGTACGAACGACCGCAATGTTGAGGCCGATGAGGCGTTCACGAATCGCGCCGCGCAGTGGGAGACGGTCGCCGCCGCGCTCACCGCCCACCTGCAGCACGTCGCCTCCGCCGCCTTCGACGCTGAGGACCTTGAGGCGCCGCGCACCAATGTGTTGGTCTTCCACGGCGTCGGTGGCATCGGCAAGACCACCTTGTCGAGGACGTTGGAGGCCGCGCTCGCCGACGCCGGACACCGCCCCTCCCAGTGGGGCGCGCCGGGCTGGCCGGCCGACCGGATCCTGCCCGTGCGGATCGACCTGGCCCGCTCGGCCGGCACCGACTTCGAGCAGATCGTGCTGACGATCCGGGCCGCGCTCACCAGGATCGGGCGGCCGCTGCCGGCCTTCGACCTGGCGCTGCGCCGCTACTGGGAGGCCAACCACCCCGGCGAGCCGCTGGAGGAGTACCTGCGCCGCGGCGGGCTCGGCTACCGGTTCGGGCATGCGCTGCCACAGCAGATGCAGTCCGCGCTCGCCGACGTCGCCCAGGCGCTCATGCTGCCCGGCACCGTCGGATCGGTCATCGGCCAGGTCACTGGTGCCCTCATCGGCGCGCTGCGCGAACACCGCCGGACCGTGAGGGCCCTGGCGGGCTGCGCCCGGCTGGCGGACCTTCTGGAGGCCGAACCCGACCTGGACGCCCTGTCCTTCTACCCGCACCTGCTGGCCTGGGAGCTCGCCCGTCTCCCCGACGGTAAGAAAGTCGTGCCGGTCGTCCTGCTCGACACGTTCGAGGACATCGGTGACCGCACCCGACGCGACTTGGAGCGGCTGATCCAGCGGACGGTGTGGCTGCTGCCGAACGCCTTCTGGGTGATCACCGGACGCTCCCGCCTGCAGTGGGCCGACCCGGCCCTGCAGGGCCAACTCGACTACACCGGCCCCGCCGCCTGGCCCGGCCTCGCCCACACCGCCGTGCCCGCCACCCGCACCCCCGGCCGACCCGTCACCGGACGGCAGGTGCTGGTCGGCGACTTCTCCCCCGAGGACTGCGACAACTACCTCGCCCGCCGCCTCACCCGCGACGGCCAACCCCTCATCAGCGAGCCCATCCGGCAGGTCATCACGGCCCGCTCGCACGGCCTGCCCCTGCACCTCGATCTGTCCGTCGCCCGGTTCCTGGAACTGCGCCGCACGGGACATGCCCCGCAGCCCGACGACTTCGACCACGACTTCCCCGCCCTGGTCGCCCGCACCCTGACCGACCTCACCCCGGACGAACGCCACGTCCTGCGCTCAGTCAGCCTGCTGGACGCCTTCGACGTGCCCCTCGCCGCCCGAGCCGCCGGCCTCTCCCACGAAGGCCCTGCCCTGCGGCTGACCGAGCGGCCCTTCGTCTACGACACCCCTTTCGGGCTGTGGCCGTTCCACCTCCATGGCCTGATTCGCTCCGCGGTCCGCACCGCCGACGACACCACCGACGACCGCTGGACCTTGACCGACTGGCAGCAGGCCGCCCAGCGCGCCTTCACCGCCCTCGGCGAGCAGCACCAGGCCGCCGACGGGCCGGGCCGACTCCTGTTGGTCGCCTGCCTGCGCCAGGGCCTGCGCCTGGCCCGGGATCACCGCCTGGACCTCGACTGGCTCACCCCTGCTGCCTGGACCTACGTCAGTGACTCGGTCTGGGAGCCTCTCGCCCCGCCCGAGTCCGGCAGCGCGGGCCTGGACACGGCCGCCGACGCCCTGGTTGAACTCCTCAGCGCGCTCGCCCGCCGCCAGCATCAACACCGCTCCCGCACCGCGAGCCGGCTCACCACGGTCGTCGACAGCCGTCTGCTGCCCGACGACCTGCAGCACATGGCCCTCTACTACCGGGCCAAGGCCCACCGCGACCTCGGTGACACCGCCGCCTCGCAGGCAGGCATGCGGATCGTCGCCGCCGGCGACACCCGCCTGGCCCCCGCAGCCCGCCGCGGCCTCGCCCACCTCGCCCGCGCGGCCGGTGACTTCCCCACCGCCCTGGCCACCGCGGCCGCCCTGGGCTGGGAAGGCCGCCACCACCGAATCGAGGGCGACGTCTGGTGGCCCCACGCCGAGATGGACCGTGCGGCCGCCGCGTACGGGGCAGCACGCGATGAAGCCGAACAGCACGGCGTCGCCGGTGAACGCGCCACCAGCCAGACACAGCGCGCACTCGCCCTCGCCTTCACCGATCCCGCGGCCGCCGCCGACGAACTTGCCCTCGCCGAGCAGCTGCTCGCCGGGCTCTCCCTACGCGCCACGACTCTCACCACCCAGATCGCCGCCATCGTTCGCGACGCCGGCCGCGACGACGCCGGCATCGACGACCGCGCCCAGGTCCTGCGCGCCGACATCCGCACCGCGGGCCTGTCGTACGCCGAACTCACCCTCGACCTCGCCCTCGCCTTTCACCACGTCGTGCGCGACGACCACGACCAGGCGGCCAGGGCGATCGCCCGGCTGCGCGAGAACACCCACAGCGGCGACTACGCGTACTACGGCGACATCGCCGCCTTCATGATCGACCACGTTCCCGCCGACACGTCCGGCACCCGGTGGATCGACGGCGAACCGGCCACCCACGAACGCTGGCACACCCTGGTCACCACCCGCCGCCGCCAACTCGGCATCTCGCAGCACCCCTGACCAGGCTCTGAGCGTATTCGGGTCAGAGATCTGGCCGCGACCGCTACAGTCGCCGGCCATGGCTCCCTTCACGGCCGAACGCGCCCTGGCCGCGCTCGGCCACCAGTGGCAGGACCGCGACACCGCCACCGTCGTCCCGGCTCGGATGCTCCTGGTCGCGTGCCTACGCCAGGGACTGCGCCTAGCCCACGACCACCACCTGGCCGACCCCGGCTGGCTCACCGACGCCGCCTTCGACTACACCGACGACTCCGTGTGGGAGCCCATCGCCCCGCCCGTCACCACTCACGTCGGCAGCGGTCCGGCCCCGGGGCCGCCGACGCCCTGGCCGAACGCCTCACCGCCGTCGCCCGCCGCCAGCACGAACACCGCGAACTCACCGCCGAACGCCTCACCGATGTCCTGGACACCGGCCTGCTGACCGGCGAACTCACCGACCTCGCCCTGTACTACCGGGCCAAGGCGTACAAGGACCTCGGCCTGACCGGCGCCGCCCTGGACGCTACCGCCAGGTCGCCGACGCCGGCGGCCGCCTCGCCCCGCGCGGCCGCCGCGGCCTGGCCAACCTCGCCAGGATTTCCGGCGACTTCCCCACCGCCCTCGCCGCCGTCCCCGCCCTGGGCTGGGAAGGCCGGCACCACCGCGTCCTGGCACACATCTGGTGGCCCCACGGCGACATGGACCGTACCCGCGCCGCCTTCGAGGACGCACGGACGGAAGCCGAACAGCACGACGCCCCGGCGAACAGGCCATCGCCCAGACCCACATCGCGCTAGCCGCCGCCTTCACCGACCCGGCCCGCGCCGACGACGAACTCGCCCTCGCCCGCCAGCTCCTGGCCCGCCTCGATCAGCGCGCCACCACCCTCCTGGCCGACGTCGCCGCCCTCGCACGCGACGCCGGCACTGACCGCGACATCCCCAGTCGCGTCACCGTGCTGCACACCAAGATCACGGTCGCCGGGTTCTCCTGGCTCACCCCGCTCCTGGAAACCGCCCTCGCCTTCCACCACGCCGTATGCGGCGCCGAGGACCACCTGGCCGCGGCCATAGGCCGGCTGCGCGAAGCGACCGCGAACGGCGACTTCGCCTATTACATCCCCATCGCCGCCGCGATGGGCGACCAGCCCCGGCCCGACGGACCCGCCATCCGCTGGCTCGATGGCGAAGGCAGCGTCCGCAACCGCTGGCGCGGCCTGGTCATCGCTCGCCGCACGCACCTGAACCTCCAGCGCCCATAGCCTGGGGTCACCATCGCGTGCCCAGAACTTGCGTAGGCGCCTACTTTCCGCATCCGGGCAAGTCCTCACCTTGAAAAACTTGCTCAGACCGCAAGCTTGCCCAGCTCGGTAAAGTTCTCGTTTGGAGCAAGTTTTCTTCCCTTGGGGTAACTCTTCGTGCCAGGATTGACGAGTGGATCTCAACGACCTGGCCCCGCAGGAGCTCCTGACACGAGGCCTGCAAGTCCTTAGCGACCTGCTCGGTCCTGACTGGGCTGTCACCATCCAGCCGCCCTCGCAGGAGGCCAGGAGCAGCAAGAACCTCGACGCGCTGGTGCAGGTGCAGTCGGAAGGCGACAGTGTGTTTACACAGCTGCTGATCGACCTGAAGAGCAACGTCACCCCCCGCATGGTCGAAGAACAGCTGCTGCCCAAGCTCGATCTGGTCCGGCAGGTGAACCACTACACGAACCCAGTCGTGATCACTCCCTGGATCGCGCCGCGCGTCCAGCTGATGCTGCGAGAGAACGGCATCGGATACATCGATCTGACCGGCAACACGTCTCTGCGCATCACCAGGCCGGCCATCGTCATCTACACCGAGGGCGACACGCGGCCGCCGCGATCAAGCCCCACACGGAACACCAAGGCGACCCTGGCCGGGCCGAAGGTGGGCCGTCTCGTGCGGCTTCTGGCCGATGTGGCCCCGCCCTACAGGGCGGGAGAACTCGCCGAGGCTGCCCACCTCAGCCTGCCCTACGTCTCCCGCCTTCTGGACACGCTCGAAGACCAGCTGCTAATCCGGCGCGACGGCCGGGTCATCACGGACGTGGACTGGCCGCAGCTGCTGCGGGCTCGCGCCGAACACCTCAACCTGCTCCGGCACAACCCCTACGTCGGAATGATCGCCCCGATGGGGATCCCCTCAGCACTCAACGGCCTGCACACGCTCGCGAAAGAGCACAACGAGCAGATCGTCATTACCGGCTCCTACGCTGCGCGCCTTATCGCCCCGATCGCTGTAGGCGGCCAGTTGATGGTCTACGTTCCCCCCGGACCGCACACCCCTGATGACATCGGGGACGAACTCGGGCTGCTACGGGTCGACAAGGGCGCCGATGTACTGCTGCTCCGGGCCCATGACAAGGTGGTCTTCGAGCGGACCGTGTGGGAGTCCGGACTGCACCGCGTAGCCCTGAGCCAGCTTGTCCTTGACTGCCTCTCCGGCCCGGGCCGGATGCCGGCAGAAGGCGAAGCCGTGCTGGAGCGCATGCAAGAAGACCCACATCTGTGGCGTTTGGAACAACTTCCCCTATGACCAGTGCAGTTGCGCCACTAGGATCAGCCTTCCTGGCAAGGTGATCCGGCGAAGACGAGGCGCGGCGTGTCAAAGATCCCCGAAGACGTGGAACGGGAAGAGCTGACCATAGCCGCACGGCGGGTCCTGCTCGACGGTCTCACCGCCCTGCACCCGCACCTGGACGCCATCACGGTGGTCGGGGCCCAAGCCGTCTACCTGCGCACCCCCGGGGCGGCCATACGCAACGCACCCTTCACGTCGGATGGTGACCTGAGCATCGACCCGATACTGCTCGAAGACGAGCCAGACCTCGAAAAGGCACTGCGCGGCGCCGGATTCGACTTGCTGTACGAGAACCAGCCCGGCCTGTGGGGACGTTCCGAGCAGGTGAGCGGGAAGAGCGTCGACATAGAGCTGGATCTGCTCGTCGCCGCAGAGCTGGCCGACGGCGGCCGGAGCGCCAGGCTCCACCCGCACGGAAAGATGTCCGCCCGCAAGACCCCGGGGCTGGAAGTCTGCGCCGTCGACCGCTCCCCGATGCTCATCACCAGCCTCGAAGAAGCCGACACACGCAGTATCAGCGTCAATGTGGCCGGCCCCGCTGCACTCCTGGTCGCCAAGGCATACAAAATCAGCGAACGCGTCGCCGCGGCCGCCGCCAAACCCGACCGGCTCACCAACAAAGATGCTGGTGACGTCTACCGCATCATGGCTGCCGTCCCCGCACGCCAGGTAGCCGAATCCTTCGCCACACTCGTCCAGGACCCGCGTATCGGCGCCACCGCAGCAGAGGGCCTCAAACGTCTCCAGGACCTCTTCGGCCGCCAAAGCGCACCGGGCGTCGACCTGGCCGTCGAAGCCCACGCCGGTGACATCCCAGAGGACACGATCCGCACCGTGGCCCCCGCCTACATCAGCCGCCTGACCTGAGAACACCGCAGTAGGAGGCCCGCAGCCCCGCTGACAGGGCGCTGCCAACAAGCGTTGCTCGAGCCCTCGAGCCAGATAGGCACCGGGCGAGGCAGGTAGCCGCCCGGCGGCCGAGGCCGCGCCTAGCGCCCGTGGCTGGCTATAGCTTGCGGAGCCCGCTGAGAACCCGTTCGAGCAGGCTCACGGCAGGGGCACTGCCGGCCTCGGCGGCCTGCGGCTGGTGAACAGCGACGATTCCTGCTTCCGCAAGATCAATTACCAGGATGCGGGCAACTCCAATGGGCACGTTGGTGAGCGCCGCGACTTCGGCGACCGACTTGGTCTCCCGGCACAGGTGGCAGATCCGCTGGTGTTCCGGCAGCATTCCCGCCCACTGGTGAGGTTCAGTAGCGGTGGAGACGAGCGCCTCGATGGCCAGGTAGTAACGCGGCCGTGTACGTCCGCCGGTCATCACGGACGGCGCGACGGCTGCTGCCGTGCCGGAGCGGGCGCCGTACACCTCTCTACCAGCTGATCCACCGCCTCGCAGGCTCTGCGGGCGAGGGCGGTCGCTGTGCTGGTGAAGCGGCCGGTTCGTCTCATGGCGCGCGTCTGCAGCGTCCGCGGCAGGGAATGCGGATGGCTGGCCCGCTACCGCTTCCCGGGCTGTGGCCCGTCTGCGGGCTTCGGCAGTGACCCGTTCGAGCGCAGCCGAAAGGGTCTCGGGTGCGGAATACCGTTCGACGAGCCGGTCGTAGGTGGCATCCTGATCGGCCGAGTTGGACGCGCCGATGGGTGTCGGATCCATCTTTATGCCTCCCTCTCCATCCGCATCGCGCTTCTCAGGGCCCGGCGCGCGTGAGCGAGGTTGGCGCTCGCCTGCGCTGGAGTGCACCCCAGGACTTCGGCGATCTCCGAAGGAGTCATGTCAACCAGTGTCAGCGTCATGACTTCCTGCTGCCGCCGGGGCAGAGCCGCGATCGCGGTTCCTGCAACCAGAGCGAGCTCCGCCGCGACAAGGTCCTGCGTCGATCCACGGTCAACGAGCTCCTTCTCTGGTAGCCCGGCTTGCTGATTCCCCGCCAGTTGGCAGGCCACCCGGAACGCGACCGTTCGGACCCAAGCCTGAGGGGCCTGCACCTTTCCCCAGTGCTGGACCAGCCTGGTCATCGCCTCGGCAGCCGCGTCTTGCGCAATCACCTCGGCGAAACCGCGGTGGGCGACCAGCATGGCGATCACCCGGGGATAGTGGCTCTCGAAGAAGGCCGTGAAGCTGTCGGGCTCACTGTCCACTCCGATCGCCTCTCCGGCCCGGGCGCGAGTCGCGCCCGCTCCTGCGTTTCACGACGACAATCAGCAGGACCAGTAAAGCTGAAGCGAGCGTGATCGTCGTCGAATTGGTAGTCACGTACAGGGTTCCGAGACCTCCCAGAACGGTGTTGATCACCAGCACTAAGCCGGCTGTTTCGCTGCGTTCTGACCCCACGGCCGGTTCGGGTACAGGATCCAGCTGCTCGGGGAGCTGCGGGTGGCTTTCCGTCATGCCTACCTAGAGCCAGCGGAGACCACTCACATGAAAAGTGAAGTGAGTCACATGATGGTGGAGGTTGTGCGTGGCAGGTGACCTGGGCTGACGGGCGACTACCTGATCGGCAAGGGCAAGTAGCCGGATTTCGAGGGGCTGGCCGACACGTGAGACGAGAACGGCGCCCCTGGGTAACCAGGGGCCCCGCGCCAGGGGGAAGAGCCGTAGTCGTCCGACCTGAACAGATGATGTGTCGCCGAAGAGATCCTCGACTTCTCCGGGGCCGGAAGGCCGGTAACGGGACGGACGTGAGTGTCGTAGACGAGGAACGCGACCACCTCACGGCCGATGTTGCTGACGTCGTTCCTCTTCCGCAGCCGCCAGTTCCCGCCCGGCAGGATGCCGCGCACCTGCGGCACGTCATGCCGCTCCACCCGCAGGAATCCGGGACGCTCCCTGGCGGGAACGAGCTGGCCGGCCTCTTCGTCCAGGACCAGGGCCACGCCGTCATCGCTCCAGGTCTCCACCCGCAGCTCCAGCTCGTCTTCCTCCGATTCGGTGGCGTCCGGGTAGGCGAAGTAGGCGTAGTAGCGCACGCGTTGAGTGTCCATCCCATGATGGTGACCCCATCGGCCTGACGACGGAGCGGATCTTGCCAGCCCTCGGGCACCGGCACCGCCCCGTGGGGGACGTCCGGCGTAGGCCCTGGCTTGCAGCAGGCCAGGGAAGGGCTGGAAACCGTCGCGTCACCTCAAGTCCAGGTGGGGAGATATGGGCGGTCGCATGCTCGGAGTAATCAGGGGGTTACGTGGGGTGGAAAGAAGCGTTCGGTGACGCCATGAAGGAACTGGAGGCGATACGACAGCAACTCGCACGTCTCGATCGTCTCGATGACCCGACTGTCGGGCTGACCGCACTGCACGGTGACGTCACGCAGAGCCGCCTGAAGATCCTCGAAAAGATCGAGGGTGGTGTCACCGGATTGCGGGAGGAGAACCGGGAGGTCCGTCGGCGTCAGGACCGGATGATCAGCGACCTGAACGACACCCGGGGCGAGCTTCGGGAACTGCTGGACCTGGTCGACGTCCTTCGTCCCCTCGCACTGGCCGCGGGCGAGAAGGCCGACGAGGGCGTGCAGATGCGTCCCGGGGAGACCGCGCCGCCGCCGGAGCCCGGGGCGGAGGCCGACTACGGCTTCAGCGGTCCCGCCGCAGTCCATCCGGCCGTCTTATCGGACACCGACACCCAGGAGGAAACCGTGGAGAACACTGAGCGCCAGCCCCAGCCCCAGCCACAGCCCGAGGCCGGGAGCCAGGAGCAGGACCTCGCTCTCAAGAACGCCATCGAGGCCGCTTACCAGGGCAAGGGCACTTCCCACGCCCAGCCTTCCGGTGCCGTACCACAGGCATCCGCCAGTGCGGAGGATCCGCAAGTCGGCCACGGTGTCCTTCTGCTGAAGGCCGCTGGTGTAGCCTCCGCGGAACTGATCGCGCACCGCGACACGTGGGAGTGGCTCGCCGCCCTGGCTGTCGACCACAGCCACTTCCGCACCCCGCCCGCTGTCGAGGACTTCAAGGAGGGCCGCGTCCGGACCCTCCTGTCCGGTCGCTCCCTCATCGCCCTGCTGATCGAGTTGTGGAACACCCGCTCCACGGCCACCCCGCTGGAGGGCGACTGGGCCATGGCCGTGACCTCCTACAACCGCATCGCGTCCGAACTCGCCGACGTCGCCGGACAAGGCGAGACCATTCGCATCGTCCTGGACGACGGCCTCCCCCATGAACCCCAGGAGGCTGGCGCCTGATCAGCGCTGCCTGCCCGGCGTGCCGCCACCCTGTTGCGCGCGGCCGACACGGGCACGCCGGGGTGACGTCCGTTCCCTGGGCGATCGGCCACCGGCCCCTATGACTGCCGCTCGAAGGGCTGCCCTAACACGCCGAGCCTGCCGTTTGGTGTCGTCTTGCGCGCCGCCTTCTCCACCGCCGGCTCAATGGCTTGCCAGTTCTCTGGGCAGGCGCGTGGTCTTGATAAAGGTGCTGAGCTCATTGCCCCAGGGGACGGCGCGGGCGAACCCTTCGGCCAGGTGAGTGCTGGGCCGTACGGGTTGGGGGAGATGACGGTCGCAGGTGAAGCCCAGCATGCGGGCCTGCGCCCGCCACAGGCGGGCGTCCGGGCTGACCCCGACGGCGGCGTGGTGAGCGGCGAGCAGGTGGGCGGCGAGGGGGTCCTCTCCGCCGGCAGCGAACCGCCACCAGTACAGGGCGCTTTCGCGCCGGTCGAGCGTGTAGAGCAGGCAGGCGAAGGTACGCGCGCCCCTGGGGTCGTAGTCTGCGGCGAAGTCGGCCAGGGAGTCGATGTCGTTGGAGCGCAGCACCAACTCGCACAGCCGTCGGACGTGATCGACTACAGCCGTCGGGCTGGCGGCCGGGTCCGGGCAAATAATCGGTGTGGGACGCCGACGCAGGCCGCGGCGCATGCGTGGCTGTGTCCCTGCCGGGCGGCTGGGCACGGGTGCCGCCGCAGGCTGCGGCCCCTGGGCGCGCTGAGGGGCGGGAGCCAGGACAGCGCGGGTGACTCGGGACGGTCGCGCGGCGTCCTGGGCGATGCGCACGGCGAGGCGTCGCATGAAGTCGTCGGTGTCGTGGTTGTCGTAGGTGCGGTGCAGGGCCTGCGCTTCGACGCGCAGGAGATCTTCCAGCATCAGGACTTCCCTTTCCCCAAATCCGGGAGACTGATGAGGCGGCTGAGGTTCTTCAGACCGAGGTGGACGTTGACTTTCGCGGCGCCTGCGGTGATGTCCAGGCGCGCGCCGATGTCAGCGAAGTCGAGTTCCGCAAGGTAGCGCAGGCGAACGCAGTTTGCCTGGAGAGGAGCGCGCTGTTCGAGTTCGGCCAGAGCGCGGTCCAGGCCGTCATGGCCACGTAGCAGCAGCAGGTCGTCTGCGGTGGGCACGTCGGCGTAGCTGAGTTCGCCGTAGCTGACCTCCCGGCCGATGGTGCGGGCACGGCGCCGGTAGAAGTCGGCGATCGCGTTCTCGAGTATGCGGTGGGCGAGCGCGATCGGGTTGGGATGTGCCAGGATCCGCTCCCATTTGCGGTACATCACCACCGCGGCGTCCATGAGCACCTCGTCCGCATCGTGCGGGTTGCGCGTGCGAGCGCCGGCGACCCTGATGAACTCGCTCTTGTGGCCGGTGAAGAACGCCTCGAAATCGGTCGGGAGTTCGGCGGGCTCGATCACGCCGAAGTCCTGCTCGTCAGGACTGGTCACAGCTCCTCCACGGCGGGCGGCGGAACAGCGGTCCCCGCAGTGGGGTGCAGTCCGGCGGGCAGGACGGGGGGTGGTGCGAAAACGCGTGCGCGGGAGCGGTGCTCGTCGCGAGCCAGCGAGGCGATGCGGACGACGCGTCGGACGACGGCGTCGAAGGCAACTGCGGTCATCCGGCAGGCGCCGGCCACCGCCAGCGCGTGCCAGGCCCAGTGAAGCCCCACAGACCCTCCTTCTGCTCAACTTGGCCCCCACCGCGTCATTGCTGAGCAGGGGGAGACCTCGCGGTCTCATCCCCTTCACCGCTGGGGAGACCTCCGGGAGTTAACTCTGCGGCACACGTTCTTGACGGAGCGCAACGATCCGCTTGTGACTCACCGTGTGACCTGCACCCACACATCGTGCTGTGATGGATGTCACGTTTACTGTTCATGTGTTCGCCAGGGCTCGCCACCCCAAGCCACCCACGCGCTACACGTGTTCGAACACAGTGACGGGGGCAGCTGAGCGGTCACCGCTCAGCTGCCCCCTTTCAGGCCCGCCCGGGCGTCAGTTCAGGCCCAGCTTGGCCAGGGCCGTGGTCCAATCGCTGGCGATGGCCTGCTGGACGGCGGCGAGAGTTACCTTCCCGCCGCAGACCGCGGTGTGCAGCTTCGTCTCCACCGGGTCCTTCTTGTTGTTGACGCCGCTGCCGGACTTGTGACCGGGGTCGGCGGGTTCCACCCACAGGTTGCGTTCGTCGTTGGGGTCGCCGCCGAGCTGCAACGAGATGAGATGGTCGTACTCGGCATCGCCCGGGCGGCCGGTGTAGCCGTAGGAGGCAGCGTTCAGCTTCTTCTCCTTGCTCGTGACGGAGACGGGCGGCCGGATGCCCTTGGTGTAGCCGCCCTTGCGGCAGATCGTCGACTTCAGGTTCGCCTGAGTGACAGCCGGAGAGACGGCTCCGGGCGTGCACTTCGGATCCGGAAGCGGCTCGCCGTTCTCGTACCGGTAGTGGCAGCTGCCCGCCGGCGGCTGCTGCTGAACGGCGTACGCCGCCTGGGGGCCGGCACCGACAGCGATCGCGGACCCGGGGGCGCCACCCGCACCTACGGCCGACGCCTGCGACGTCGGCGTCGCGCCCAGCGACCCGGCCGTGCCGTCGCCAGGCTTGGGCGAGCACCCGGTCAGCAACAGGCAGGCGAACAGGACAGACGGCGCGGCGTAGCGGGCGGAAGGCATGACGACCCCTCACGATCAGGTGGTGATTGAGTAGATGCTCCCCCACCGGGCCGCCGTCCTCACCCGGCACGGCCTGGTCGGCTCCATGGGTCATTGCTGGACGCCTTCGACCTCGACCTGGCCACCCGCACCGCAGCTCCCACGCGCGCTCGGTGACAAGCGCGCCGATCGCCGCTCCGAGGCCCATCGGCTCGCGCCCGTCGCGGCGCACCGTGCGGACCATCCGCGGCTTCGCCTTCGCTTTCTGGCCGCCGCCTTCGCGGCCCGCAGCGCGACCCGGGCCAGGTCCACGCCGGACGTCTCACCGCCGCTCACGCCTGCCCCCACGGGGTGTAGCCGAGGTCCAGGTGACCGAGGCCCGCGAGGCGCTGCACGGTCGCGACGAACGACCTCGTGAACAGGCGCTGCGCGGAGTGCTCGCCGTACCGGGCGATGTGGTCGTGGACGACCTGGTGGTCGACGGCGGCGCGGTTACGCCAGTCCAGCACCTGCTCGCGGGTCAGGTCCTCGAGGACCAACTCCTGGTCGTCGCCGACGTCCAAGGTCTCCGGGGCCGGGGCGGCGGCGGCCGGACGGGGCGCGGGCAGCACGACTGGGGCCACCGGCGCGGCCGGGGCGTCGTCCTCGGGCTGCGCGGCCGCGGCTTCGGCACGGGCCTGAGCTGCGGCGGCCTGCCGGGCGCGGACCTGCTCCCACTCGTACGCCTTCGCCCACGCCCTGGCCGTCACGTCCTGGTGCAGCTGCTGCTCGGTCGCCGTGCGGCGCTCGGTTTCGGAGGCCTGTGGCATGGCAGCGTCGACGGCGGCCGCGACCGCACGGCGCTGGTCGCGGCGGTCGGCCTGCTTCTCCTCGCAGCGTGGGCAGTCCTGCCCGGAGTCGAGCAGCACCCGGTCATCGCACCGCACGTCGCCGCACTGTTGACGCTGCGGCAGGCCGAGGCCGATCAGCCAGCCCACCGGGTCCTTGATCGGCCCGGCCAGCCGCATCTGGTCGGCCAGACGCCGGGCGAGCCGGTCGGCAAGGACCTGTGGTGCATCGGCGCGGCCGACGAACCCAACCACCCTGCCCAGCTCACTGCGGGCGGCGGCCTCCACCAGGCGACGGGTAGCCGGACGCTCCAGCCGCGCCCACACCAGGTCCACCGGAGCCAGGACGGCCCGCAGATCCTCCGGCGGCAGCGGCACCCTCCCCCGCTGCTGCCTGCCCTCACCGTCCACGACCCGCACCGGAGTACCGGCCACCGGCCCGCAGCCGGGCTTCTCACTGCTGATCGACGGGGACCTCTCCTGCTGTTCCCCGCAGAGCGGGCCGCCGTCCTCGCGCACGCACGCGCGGTCCGGCAGACCACCGGTCCCACCACGGCCTTCGCCGGAAAAGCCACCAGAGAGAGCGAGAGAACCACCAGGAGTAACCACAGAAGCGTGGAGAGCGTGGTGCTGTGCAGTTGCGGCGAGGTCTGCCGACTCGGCCATCCCGCCCTGTTCGACGCACTTCACCCCAGTCGTCACAAGGGTCTCGCCCGTCTCGCCGGAATCAAGATCTCCGGATGCAGTACCGGCGAGGTCTGAAAGCAGAGCCTTGGCGACCCGGCGGCCCTCCCGCACGGCCACGCCGGGGGCCTCGGCAACCGGCACCAGGCGCACCCGCGACTGCGCGTTCAGGCCCGAGCCGGTCTCCTTGCGCACCACGTCCGCGACGCCGTGCTCCTGGAGGCGCTTGAGCACCTTCGCCCCGGCCGCTGCCGTGCAGCCCAGCAGCCGCGCGACCGTCGCCGCCGGACGCCCGCGGCCGGTGTCCACCGACCCGGGACACAGCTGCAGCCAGCCCGCCGAACCCGTCGTCAGCACCATCAGGAGCAGCCCGAGCCGGTCCGTCGCCGCACCCCGGCCCGTACGACCGGCGAGCAGCCCGGCCGGGACCGGCTCCTTGTCCTTCGGCGCCCACCCCGGACCGAACAGCACCTCGCACAGGCTGAGCAGGACCGCCAGCTCCGAGCGGGACAGCGCCAGCGGGTGCCGCCGGTCGCCGGCCTTCTGCGCCCGGTACATCGGGATCACCCAGCACTCCAGGCCCGTCGCGTGCCCGAAGCTGTTGGTCGCGACGTTCGAGCCGAGGAACCCGGCAGCGCGCAGCTCGGGCAGCACGGTGTGCGCGACCGTGGACTGCGACACCCCCAGCCACCGACCGAGCTCCGCCGCCCAGATCGACGCCTGGTAGTCGTCGGCCACCTTCGACTTCGCCGTCAGCACCACCGACGCCAGCCGCGCGCCGTCCGACGCACCGGCCAGCGCTGGAGACGTCACCAGCGCACGCACCGCGGCGAACAGCCGGGCCCGCATCGACTTCGACAGCTGGAGCGGGTTGCCCAACTCCAGCGGCACGACCGGACCGGCCTGCACCGGAACCGACCGCAGCCGACGGCGCGACGCCTCACCGGCGAACTTCGTGCGTGGGCGCGGGAGCACGGCGACCGACGCCGCCACGGCGCTCATCGGCCCACCCGGACGGACGAGAAAGAGATCATCTTGGCAGCCTTGCGCGGACCGCCTGTGGACAGAGGCCGAGAACCGGCAAGAGCGCCGATCTCTCCCGTCGGGCGGGCAACGACTTCGAATCGCGTCCCGCCCCACGGGACGGGCCCCCGGAGCACCGCGGCGGCCGCCGCCGCCAGGAGGACAGGGGTTCCCCTCTCGGTATGGGTGCGCCGGACCGTGGGGCGTGTGACACTCCACCCCGAAGGATCTTCGCGATTAATGCCGCGAACAGGGCAAACGCGGCGTGCGATTCCCGTCACGCGGGAAGCATGGGGGGCTCGAACCGGTGTGAATCGGGCACGGTCGAGCTGACAAGGGGACACCAGGTCGGGCACTATGACGGGGACACCAACTTCCATATGCGAGTCGGACCGTCCCGCGCGAAACGGGAAGGGCCAGCGGGTGGATGCGGGTGGCAGCCCTCTCCGTGAGGAGCGGGCGCCGGACGATGAGGGCCTCCTTGGCCTTCTGTCGGACGGGTGATGCGGACAGCCCTCGGGCTGGTCGTGTGCGGTGATCTCCCTTCAGGGCGGTTGCTGTGTGGTTCCGACGGCCTGCGAAAGCCGACGGAACCGGGTACAGAAGCCCCTTTGCGAGAGGGGCGACTGCGGTAGTGCTGGTCCGTAAGGACCGGTTGTGTGAGATGAGCCAGCTCGAGGAGCTGGAGCCCAGAGCCGGGTGCGAACCGGAGACTGGGCGGCCGACACGGGTTGCGAATCCGTTCGGCGAGACGGGCCGCGTGGCCATGGTGGATTGCGAGTCCACCTCTTGGCGCGCGGCCGGTGGCGGCTACGTCACCCCGACCCCCTTGATTCCGAGGCCGGCGTCGGCATGCCTTCATCCGGCTTCGCGGCCTCGGGATACCGTTCCGCAAGCCGGTTGAGCAGGTGCAAGTAGACAGCGCGGTGCGGACGCCGGGGGTGGGTCTGCCCCAGTTCCCAACGAGCCACGGCAAGACGCTTCACGCCCACGGCCTCCGCGACCTCCTGCTGTGTGAGGCCGGCCGCAAGGCGCAGCTTCGCGCGCACAGCTGGCGGCGGCAGGACGTCGTCCACGAGGGCGTCGACCCGCTTCAAGCGGTCCGGGTCGGTCACGGCGCAGCCTTTCAAGATCGATGGTTCTCTGAAAGATACACGATGCGATCTCCGTCGGGGAGGGACCGTCACCGTGAGCTGCGTGCCACCGAGGGCCCGGTAGGGTCCGTTCCCGTGGCCCGCCTGGTGTTCTTCGATCTGGATGGCACGCTGGCCGACCGGCAGTCGGCGCTCAGCGACGCGCTGACTTGCCTGTGCCGCTCCCATGCGCTCTCCCCAGATGCCGAACAGTGGCTGCACGCTGCGCTGGCCGACCGCGCGACCGCTGGCGACTTCGCCCGGCTGCGCGAATCCTTCGGCCTGGAGGTGTCGGCCGCGGACCTGTGGCAGGAGTACGTCGACCTCATGGCGGCCGCCGTCAGTTGCCGCCCCGAGGTCCTCGAGGGCCTGGCCCGCCTGCGCGCGGCCGCGTGGACCATCGGCGTCATCACCAACGGGGCCGGCGACATCCAGCGCGCCAAGCTCGCCGGGACCGGCCTCGCTGACCTGGTCGACGGCGTCGCCGCCTCGGGCGACCTGGAGATCCGCAAGCCGGACCGGCGCCTCTTTGAGCTCGGGGCCACGCGGTGCGGCGTCAGCCTTGCGGATGGCGGCTGGATGGTCGGCGACAACCCCACCGGAGACATCGGTGGTGGCCACCAGGCCGGCCTGCGCACCATCTGGCTGCGCGGCCGCCCTTGGCCCGAGGGACTCCCCGCCGCGCACCACGTCGTCGACGACGTCACCGACGCCATCACCATCCTGCTCAACGAGACCTGGGAGTAGCACCGTGGACCAGCCGACCGTCGGCATCCTCCACCCCGGCAGCATGGGCGCCGCCGTCGCTGCCTGCGCCGCGACCAACGCGGCGGAGGTTCTGTGGTGCGAGGCCGGGCGCAGCACCGCGTCTGTGGAGCGCGCCACCCGGTTCGGCCTGACGCCCGTAGCCGAGCTGGCCGAGCTGATGGAACGCAGCGACATCGTCATCAGCCTCTGCCCGCCAGCCTTTGCCGAGGACCTGGCCCGCGACGTCGCCGGGCGCCGCTTCGCCGGGGTGTACGTGGAGGCGAACGCCATCAATCCCACGCGCGTGCAGCGAATCGCCGCGCTGCACGAACACGGCGCGACCGTCGTGGACGGTGGTGTCGTCGGCTCCCCGCCGGTCGGCGGCAAGACTCCGACCCTGTACCTGTCCGGCGCGGCCGCCGCGACCGAGCGCATCGAGGCGCTGTTCGCGGGCACCGCCGTCCGGACGGCGGTGCTGGGAACGGAGGTCGGGAAGGCATCCGCGCTGAAGCTGGCGTACGCGTCGTTCCAGAAGACCAGTCGGGTGCTGGTGGCGCTCGCGATCGGGATGGCGCGCGAGCACGGCGTCGACCAGGAACTCATCAAGGTCGCCTCCCGACGCACCGACTCGTACCTCGCGGAACCGGAGTACGTCGCGAAGACCGCGGCCCGCGCGTGGCGTTGGGGTCCGGAGCTGGAGGAGGCTGCCGACGCGCTCGAGGTCGCCGGCTTCCCGCAGGAGATGCTGCGCGCGGCCGCGTCCACGCTGGCACGGTGGTACGACGCCAAGGACGACGGCGAGCTCACGCTCACCGACGCCTTGGACCGACTCGCCCAGCCGTAGCCCGCACTCATGCCGTCGCCGCTCCCGCCCGCTGCGCCAGCAGCTGGTCGATGAGCCGTGCCGCGTCCTGCGGCGACGCCGCCGTGGTGTCCACGGTCAGGTCCCAGACCATGCCCGGGTGCGCGTCCAGGTCCTCGCGGGTCGCGTCCCACGCCGCCAGACGCGCCGCGGTGTCGCTGTCACCGCGCCCAGCCGACCGCTGCTCGGTCACCGCGCGCGGGCACCACAGCAGCACCACCGACCAGTCGGCCGGGTAGCCGTCGACCAGCGCCCGGATGCCGTCGACCTGACCGAGGTGCACCACGGGCAACCCGGCCGCGAACGCGGCGTCGACGCCGGGACGGTCGATCGCGTACGTGTTGCCGTACCGCGCGTTCGCGTAGACGACATCCCCCGCGGCCTCCAGCTCGAGCAGCTGCTCCGCCGTGCCCATCCGGTAGCCGTCCGACTTGCCCGTTCCGACCTTGAGCCGCGCGAACTGCGCATACCTGGAATCGAGTTCGCTGAGCGCGCCGGTGACGGTGTCCTTGCCCGAGGCCGGCGGGCCGTAGAGGATCACGCCTTGCTTCTCCGTCACGCGTACATCGCCCCCATCGCCTGCCGGGCCTGGTCCGCGAGCGTCACCGCGGTCCCCAGCCGGTTGTCGACGACCAGGTGCGGTACCGCCGGGCGCAGGTCGAGGTCGATCGTGGCCATGTACTCGTCCCACCGCTGGAGCTTCCACGCGTCCCGGGCCGCTGAGCGGAATCCGATGTACTCGCGCATCGACTCTTCGTCGCAGCGGACCCACACCGGGAAGACGTCGACACCCATCGAGCCCGCACGGTTGGCCAGGCGCTGCATCCAGTCCGAGTCAGTCATCTCGGAGATGAACGGCGCGGTCAACACCGTGGAGATGCCGCACTTGATGTTGGCCATGGCCGACTGCATCATGCAGTCGTACTCCACGGGTCGGACCTTCTCGCGGTAGAGCTCGGTGTGCCGGTCGTTCGCGTCACCGCCCAGCGCGACCAGGAGCCGCTCCACGAGCGGGCGGGTGAGCGGATCCTTGTCGAGCAGCGGCCAGCCGGTGAGCTGAACGAAGAAGCGGGCGAGCTCGGTCTTCCCGCTGCCGGCGAAGCCGCCGACCAGGATGAGCACGGGACGGTGAGGGTCACCGCCCGTGTGCCGGCGCTTCCAGGCGTCGATGATCCGCTGCTGCAAGTCGAAGTGGTCGGCTTTGTCCGAGCCCGGCGCGATGCGGTGGATGGCTCGCTCAACCGCCAAGACGTGCGAGCCGTTGAGGCGGTCGTCCATCGGCGTGAGCTTGAAAGACGTCTCCTCCCCCGGCAGCGCGGCACGGAAGCCAAGGTCCGGCTCAGTCGCGCGGTACAGCAGGCAGTAGGCGCGCCGGTAGTGCGGGCCGGGATAGACCTCCCCCTGCTCGTGCTGCCACAAGGTCTGGGGATTCGCGGCGGGAATGCCCTTGAGCTTGGCTCGCTCAGCGACTTCTCGGAGTCGTTCGCCAGCCTTTTCTAGGGTCAGGCCGTGGGCCTCGCGCTGCTCCCGCAGCCGGTCCGGCCTCCACCCGGTGCGCTGCTTCCCCACCCTCTGCCTTTCCGTCATCGTCATGGTTGCGAGCCTAGGGTTCGGGCTGCAAATCGCATGTATACGCGGATGTTGAAAACGCGTGAATGACAGTGCGTACGAACTTGGACAAGCCCCTGTGATGGTTCGCCCCGCCTGGCCCGAGTGTGATGGTCCTCACGACGTCAGTCGGTGGGAGGGACGCCATGACACGTGAGGTGCTGTCAGTTGTCGTCGTCACCATCTCCGTCGTCATCAGCGAGCCGAGCACTCGCATGGCGTCGGATGGAGTAGCCGATCTCGAATTCCTCGGCGCTCATCCTGGTGTCGTTCAGCTCGACGACCTCGCCGTTGGGGCTGGTCGTGACTCGCACGACGCGCAGGAGCGGAACGCCAACGTCGGCTGGGAGGTTCAACGCCTCCGCCTCTTCCGGCGAGGGCATGCGGGCGGAGACACCTTCGCTCCAGTGGAGGGGGCGGTGGCCCATCTCCTCCAGGCGGTCGTAGATGCCTCCGGGCCCCGTGTCGGCCTCTGCGAGTCGAGTTCCTCGAGCGAGTTCGGCCGGCAGGTAACTGGTGGCCAGTTGTTTCGGCTTCCTGCTCTCGGGGTCTCCCATCACGCGGTCGCGAACGAGGACTTCGGATCCGGTGGGGAGGCCCATGAGGGCAGCGAGATCGATCGGCACGATGCCCCAACGCAGGGTGGGCGGCTCCAAGGCCACCCACGGTTGGGCAGTCGGGTCGAAGTAGTAGCCGATCTCATCGCGGAAGACCTGGCGGGACCGGGTGATGCGCCGCTTCTCAGGGCGCTCTCGCACGATGGTCCCTCTGCGGCGCACCGCGACGACCAGACCCTCTTGCTCCAGAAGCGAGATGGCGCTTCGCACGGTCTGGTAGCCGGCGCCGTACTGGACTTGGAGCTCGGTGAGCATCGGCAGCTTGTCGCCCGGAATGTATCGCCCCTCGCCGATCTGCTGTCGCAGGTCAGCGGCGATGTCGCGATACGAGACGGGCATCGGAGCCACCTTTCAGAGTGCTGCGCGGATCTGATTCTAGGGCTAGCTCTATCAGGCGGCGATGCGCGAGCACAACCGATCGACATGAATAGAGCTATCGCTATTGACGCGATAGCCCGGCATGGTCTCTACTAGGCGATAGCGATAGCCCTAACGCTCCGTTGAGCGGGGGTTACGCCCCTCTGCACCACTGCAAGACCGCAGTAGTCGTCCGCCCCTCGGGGCGGCCGGGGTAGTCCTCAGCTCGCTGAGGACGCGAGAGCACCATCGAACTCCCCCGGAGCCTGACGGCCGCGATGACTGTGTGCACGTCGCAGCGCTGTGCGCTGTCTGTCCTACGGGACGCCGGCCTCGTGCCGTGCGGCCCGGAGGGCGGAGAGAGCATCGCGACCCGCGTCCCCGTCACTCCGTCCGTGAGGAGTTCCGATGTCTGCTTCGACCCTTGAGCGCACCGCCCGCCCCCGCCGGAGCCGGACCCGCTCCCGCACTGTCAACGCCCGCCCGGCGCTGGTCCTCTCCACCCTCAAGCCCCACCAGTACGACCTGCGGCCGGCCTGCGCGTCGTTGGTCTGCCCCGACTGCGAGACGTGGGTGCCGATCACCGGCCTCCAGACCAAGCAGCCCAAGGTCGTGCCGCACGACACCGGCCGTGCAGGCAAGGACGTGGGTGTCCGGTGCCGCCTGGGCAGCAACCGCCTGGTCACCATCAACGTCACGGCTAGGAAGTGGGAGGAGCGCCTGACGGACGGCAACTCGGAGACCGTCCACCGCCGTCGGACCACCGTGCGGCGCAAGCCCAAGGTCGCGGTCGCCCCGGCCGTCAGCCAGATCGCCGCGCAGAAGCAGACGTCGGCGGATGACGAGCGCAGCAACGACCGGCCCCTGTGGTTGCTGCGCAAGGAACAGTGGGCGGCGACCGAGTCCGCAGTCCGCGACGCCGACACCCGCCGCGCGCAGCTGCCCGACGGTGCCGCGCCGCTGGGAGCGCCGCCGGTACCGCTCAAGACGCTGCACCCCCAGCGCAGCGCGAGCTGACTCGCTTCGAACGAACGACCACGGCCCCGGCCACCCCGCGAAGGGGAGGCCGGGGCCGTGGCTGCTCGTACAAGCAGTCAGCTCCCCAAATGGGGAGTGATCGCGACAGCCCTTGGGATTGCGGCCCGGGAGCTGTCCAGGACCTGACTGGAGGACCTGATGCAGCACAGCATGACACGCACCACGGCGCGGCCGCGGGCCAGGATCATCGACGACATCGAGCGCGAGGACGACGCCAAGGGCTACGAGCCCGAGGACGCCGCCCGCGTCGAAGCCGCCCTGGTCCTCGTGCCCAGCATCGCCACGGTGCAGACCGGTTGGGCGGTGGCGGCATGACCGACGCCGAACGCGAGGCGCTCTCGCAGAAGAACCGGGAGCAGAACCGGCGCTCGGAGAACGAGCGAGCCGGGGACAACCGGTGAGCGCCCGCCTGACCGACGACCTGTTCGTCCGCTACATGAAGGCGTTCGAGGACTCCGCCAAGCACACCGCCGACTGCCCGGCCTGCCAGGGCGAGACGCCGTGCGCGGAGGGGGTGCCGATCCACGATCGGTTCGCCCGCCTCCAGGACGCCTACAACGCACGCCAGAGGCAGCAGCGCTGATCCCCCGGCCCTGCCCGTCGTCCCCGCGTCGTTCCGGCCGGGGCCGGCGGAGAGCGCCGGGAACTCCCGCCCGCTCCGGCCGTCCGCACACGCAATAGCCCCGGGGTGGCCGCCCCGGGGCTGTCTCCTGCATTGGACCTTCTGGGAGGCCCTGATGAATCGCGACTCCATCGTACGCACCAGCTACGCCCCCTCCGCCGACCTGCCGGTCAACACGAACTGGCGGGAGCGCAGCGCCTGCAAGGAGGAGGACCCCGAGCTGTTCTTCCCTATCGGCAACACCGGCCTGGCGCTGCTCCAGATCGAGGAAGCCAAGGTCGTCTGCCGCCGCTGCCCCGTGATGGAGACCTGCCTCCAGTGGGCGCTGGAGCACGGCGAGGACGCCGGCGTCTGGGGAGGCCTCAGCGAGGACGAACGCCGCTCCATGAAGCGCCGCGCCGCCCGCCAGCGCGCCCGCAATGCCTCCTGATCCGTTCTGGCGGTTGCCTGATCCGCCCGCACCGACCGCTGCACCACGGCGGCCGGGACGGGCGGTGAAGGGGAGCCGGACAGCCCGGACCACAGTCGAGGGAGGCCACATGGCCACGACGATGACCCCGCTCCAGCCCGGCACGGAAGCCGCCGCCCAGGCCGCCGCTTTCGCGATCTTCGGCAGCGACATCCCGCCGATCGGGCCGGAGGACTACAGCGGCAGCTGGCGCACCACCCTCCACGTCATCGCGGAGGAGTGGGTGGGCGAGGGCCGCTTCGAGCGGCACGCCGCCCGCACCGCGACCGCGCTCAACGAGCTGTTCGCCACGCAGGAGCGGTACGGCGTCGGCTCGCCCGAGACACGCGCCGACAGCGACAGGCTCCAGCCGCTGATCGACCGGTGCCGCCACTTCGGCATCACCACCGCCGACCTCATCCGGCACGGCGCACGGTTCCCCGAGAGCTGATTTCGTTCCCGCCCGGCGGGAGCGACAGACAGTTTCGGGCCCGCCCCGTAGCACTCCCCCGCACCGGCCGCCCGCCCCTCGGGAGGCCGGCCTTTCCGTGCGCCCGGAGCGGGTAGAGCCGGTGCCAGTTTCGTGATCAACCGCCCGCACCGGCCGCCGTTTCGGGAACGCACCCCCTGCGTTTCGGGAGCACCGGCCGCCGTTTCGAGCCCGCCCTGAACGACCCCTTCCGGAGGCCCCCATGACGATCACCGACATGCCGCAGACCGCGGCTCCCGACACCCCCGCTTCGCACCCGCCGGACCGCGCTTCGGACGCACCCGAGAAGGTTTCGGGTACGGCCCGGGGCGTTTCGAGCCCGGACAAGCGGAAGACGATCAAGCCCACTCGCGACCGGCTGATGACCGCCCTGTCCCTCGTCGCCGCGTTCGGCGGCACGCTGGTCGGCGTCATCGGCTTCGCGATGTCCTACAGCACCCTGGCCAAGGTCGCCCTGAGCTGGGGATTCAGCAAGGAACTGGCCCCCTGGTTCCCGGTCGGCGTCGACGCCAGCATCATCGCGTTCCTCGCGCTGGACCTGTACCTGATCCGCAAGGGCACGCCGTGGCCGCTCCTGCGGATGGCCGCGCACGCCATGACGGGCGCGACGATCTGGTTCAACGCCAGCTCACAGGGCCACATCGGCACCGACCCGGTGCAGGCTGCCAGCCACGGCGTCATGCCGATCCTGTTCGTGATCGGCGTGGAGGCCGCCCGCCGCCTGATCATCCAAAAGGCCAGGCTGGAGGCGGGAACGGTCACCGACCGGATCCCGCTGCACCGCTGGATCCTCTCCCCCATCGCCACGCCGCGGTTTTACCGTCGGATGCGGCTGCACAACGTCACCTCGTACCCGGAGATGATCCGGCGCCAGCAGGAGCTCATCGGCTACGAGCAGTGGCTCAAGCGCAAGTACGACGGCGACCTCGGCAAGGCCACCGAGGACGAACTGCTGCCGATGAAGATGGCCGCCCATGGTTACACCGTCGCGCAGGCCCTTGCGATGCCTGAGCAGCAGGAACGTGCTGCTGAGGCCCGCGCGGAGGAGGCGGAGCGCCGGCGCCTGGACGCGGAGACGCGCCGGGAGCTCGCGCGTAAGAAGGCCGAAGCCGACCGGCTGGAGGCGGAGGGCCAGCTCGAGGCCGTCCGCGCCCGGGTGGAGGGCGAGACCGGCCAGGCCCGCGCGCACGCCCGAGCCCAGGTCAGCGCCGCTGAGCGGGCCGCTGAGCTGGAGGAGGCCGCGCTGGAGACGGCCGTCATCGCTGAGGCCCGTGCCCGCGAGGCGGAGGCGGCGCGCAAGGAGGCCCAGGAGCGCGAGGCCAAGGCCGAAGCGGATCTCCGCGCGGCGGAGCTGGAGCGCCAGGCGGCGGAGAAGCGGAGGCTCGCGGCGGAGGCCGACCGGGTCGCTGCGGCGGAGGCTCAGGCCATCGAGACGGCGGAGATCGCGGAGGCCCGGCAGCGTGCTGCCGAAGCCGACCGGGTCGCCGCCGAAACGGAGCGGGCCGCTGCCGAAACCCGCCGCCGCGCCGCCGAAGCCGACCGGCTCACGGCGGAGGAGAACGAGCGCAAGGCGATTGGCGACGCGAACACGCAGGCGGCCCGCAAGCGTGAAGCCGAAACGGAGTACGCCGCTGCCGAAAGGCGGCTCGCCGCTGCCGAAGTCGAGCGGCGCGCCGCCGAAATCGAGGACGAGGCGAAGCTCACCCCGCGCGAGCGGGCGGCCCGCAAGGTCGCGCGCATGGCGTTCGCGGCCGGCGCGGTGTTCGTCGGCCTGGACGCCGACGGGATCCACCGCGAGCTGTGCCGGGTCGTCACAATCGCCGACGTGCAGCGCGAGTTCAACGTGTCGTCCACCGACACCGCCTCCAAGTACCGCCAGGAGGCCGTCGCGCTGCTCGCCGACGGCTACCGCCCCTGATCCACCGTCCGGCACACACCAGTGAGGGCCAGCCCATCGGAAGTGGGCTGGCCCTCGCTGCGACTGCCGGAAGCAGTCTCAGCCCCACCAGTACACCAGGAGGGAATCCCCGCCGTGAACAGCGAAAACGACCCGAACTACTCCCCTCTGCGCGACGTCGCGCAGAGCCCGGAGGCAACCGCCCGGTACCTGGCCGACGTTCAGCGGGTCCTGCTGGACATCGGCAAGAACCTGGAGACCCTCGCGCACGAGACCCGCGTGCACCTGCGCGACACGCACGTGGAGGGCGACCGCTGGTACCACGCCCGGCTGCGCGCGATGCCCGTGGAAAAGGCCCTCGGACAGGTCCTCAAGAACCTGAACAACCTCACCGAGGGCCTGGAAAAGAGCGCCTATAAGCGCCGCGCCCACGACGAGGCCGTGGTGAATACGGCCAAGGGAAGGAAGGAAAAGGAGCTGGAAAGGCAGCGGAAGAAGAACCCGCCGAGCCTCCAGGCCGCACCCAATCAGCCCCAGCAGGGTGCGCAGGGCCAGAATTCCGGGTATGGTGGTCCCACGTCGATTTACGACCTCGGTAAGAGGGAGTCGGCGTGACGCGCCCCCTCAGCAGCGCCGAACGCTCCATTCAAGGGCGGAACCGCTGGCTGCAGGACGAAGAGCGCAAGGCGATCGAAAGTCGCGGGGAAGTCGGCCGGATGGAATTCTGGCTCCGCGTTACTCGGTCCGAAATCACGAGGGAAATCAAGGCCGGACGCGGCGATGTCATCGCCGCTTTCACGCTGGTCTGCCGCCTCTTCAAGCTGGTCCTGGAGAAGCGGCAGGCGGGCGACCCGCGGCTGTTCGACCACCTCATGCAGTACGCGGACACCGTCCTGAAGCAGCACGGCCCGCGTAACTGACCGTCACCCACGAAGGCCCCGCCGGGCTCCGGCGGGGCCTCGCGCGCGTAGAGCGTGCACACGTGCACGTGCACGCGCGTGCACACGAGACCCCACCGTCTGTCAAGTCCCCTGGAAGGGAGGTGCCCGTGTCCGACGACCCCGACGACACCGGCGGCGGAACCCTGGTCCACGGCCCGTGGAGCGGCGATTCCACGTACTCGCTGCCGTCGACCCCGGATTTCATCGACACCATTCCACCGCCGGAAGACATTCCGGCCGCTCCCCCGGAGACCCCGGAGGAGACGACGATGGAACTGCCGCCGATTCCGGCCGCCCCGGACCCGTCCACGGCACTGCGTTCCGAAGGAATTGCCGCACCGGAAACCGGCGAAGACGAAAGCGAATACGAGGAAGGCGAATACGAACAGCCTCGTTCTCTCGCTGACCGTCTCGGTGACTGGTTGGAATTCCGCCTGGAAATGGCGCGGGCCAATCACGAAAGCGAAGCGCCTTTCCGTGAGGCCGAAATAGCACGGAAGGCGGCGCTGCTGGAGGGCCGCACCGCGCAGGAAGTCGCGATGATGGAGCAGAACGGAAAGCTCCACGCCGCGATGATGAAAGCGAAGGGCGACAAGGCGGCGGCGCGCGGAAAGGCGGATGCCGACCGCACGAAGTCGTCCGCTTCCGGCCTGGGGGCGGACAAGGGCCGCTCGAAGGCCGGCGGCGGGGGCGGGTCCTCGCGCGGCGGGGGCGGCAGCGGTGCCTCCCGCAACAACTCCGGCGCCGGGCCGAACCGGTCCGGATCCTCCCGCGGCTCCAACTCCGGCGGACCCGGCGGCCGTTCGGGGAACGGACCGACCGGGGGCGGCGGAGGCGGCAAGGGCGGCACGAAGGGCTCCCAGTCGGGCTCTGGCGGCCGCGCAGCCGGTTCCGGGCGCAGCGGTCCGTCCGGGGGGTCGAAAGGCTCTCAGACGGGCTCTGGCGGCTCCGGCCGGAACGGCAACTCCCGTGGTGACGGCGCCAGTCAGGCGTCCGGTGCCCGTGCCGAGCGGGCCCGCGGCCGCCAGGAGCGCGCCGGGGTCCGGCAGGCCGGGCGGCAGGAGCGGCGCACCGCCGGGCACGCCGCCGGTGTCGCGGACCGGAGCAAGGACCGCGACCAGGCCCGCGCCCAGCGGCAGCAGGCGTGGGAGGACCGTCGGGCCAGGAAGGCGGAGCGGGCGGAGGCACGGAAGGCGAAGCGGGAAGCCGCGGCGTCGGCCGACTCTGGCCGCACCACGCTGGGCAAGGCCATCGGTGAGGAAGCCCAGCGACGCTTCGACAAGCGGCGCGCCGACGCGAAGGCCGCCGCCGACGCGAAGGACGCCAAGGCGGCCGGCACCGAGAAGGTGGACCTGACCAAGGACAAGGACAAGGAGTCCAAGGCCAAGGGCACCGACGGCAAGGACGCCAAGTCCGCCAAGGACGCCCCCGACGGGGCCTCCAGCGCCGCGAAGGACGGCAAGGCGGGTGATACGCCGGACACCGACTCAACGGCCGGTGACGGGGCGTCTGACGGTGTGAAGAAGCGGCGGCGGTTCCGGCGCCGGCGCACCGGCGGCACGGGCCGGGCCGGACGACGCGGACGTACCCGCCGCACGGGTCGCACCGGTCGCACGGGTCGTAGTCGTACCGGTCGGCGTGGCCGTCCGGCGGACGGCCCGTTCGGCGAGGAGGACTCCACGCCGACGTGGGAGTGGCTTGGCCGTCCGGCCCGCTCGCCGCGCACGGACAGCAAGGGCGAGGACGACATCGTCGACGCGGACATCGTCCCGGACGGGCCCGCGGCCATGACGACCGGCGTGAGGGGCCTGCCGCCCGCGCCGGAGCGGCACACCGCACGGCCAGGCACCAGCCGGCCGACCAGCACGGAAGGGAGCAGCGTGAGCAGCTCGGAGGTCAGCAGGCCGTCCGGCGCGGGCGGCCTCGGAGCCCAGCACCGCACGGACATCACGTTCGGCGAGTACCTGATGGAGATGGCGAACATCGCCATCCAGGCCGCCTCCGACCAGGAGCGGGCCGAAGCCCTCGCGGAGGCCCTCGACAAGGTCTCCGATGCCCTGCGGGACATGGCGGCCGACCTGATCGGCGACCACAACGTCAGCACCGAGGTCACCGAGCTGATCTCGGACCTGGCCGACGCCGCGGCCCGGTTGAAGCAGCTGGCCGAACGGTGCGCGTCCGAGTGCGGGCTGGCCCTGGAGGCCGCCAAGCTCGCGGCCGCGATGGTCGCCCGCGTGTACGGCCAGGACATGGCCGCGAAGGAAGACGCGGGCCTGAAGTACACGTCGGCCGCCGCCCACCACGACTAGGAAGAGGGAGGAAACCCGCTGATGAGCAGCGATCTCGCGCCCCGCCCCAGCGGCGCGGCGCCTGCCGTGGCCGACGGTGACAACCGCTACAAGGCCGTCCAGGCCAAGCTCGATGCCCTCGGGCGCGCGCTCGATGATGCCGGGCTCGGCCTGGAGGAACTCGTGCGCAGCATCGCGAAGAACCGCAAGCGTGCCGAGGACGCGGCCCGCGACGTGGCCAACGCGGAACTGGACCCGAAGTTCGTGGAGCTGACCAGCAACGTCGGTGTCGCCCTCGGGGGCGCCGGGGTCCAGGTCAAGAAGCTGTCCGAGACCGCGCAGGAGACCGCTGACCTCACCTACGAGACCAAGCGGACCCACTCGAAGCTGTACGGCGCGCTGGACGACATCCGCTCCAACCGGCGGGAGAGGACGCCTAAGCCGGGCTTCTTCAACGACTGACCCCGCTCCCCCAACCCACCCCGCCACGGGCGGCCCCGCACACCGCGGGGCCGCCCGTGCTCATTCGCCGAAGGAGAAGCCGGTGACCACGCCGCGCAGTGTCGCGCTCGAACGCCTCGCCTACACCCTCGCCGCGCCCGTGCTGGCCGTGGCCCCCAACGTCTACCCCGACAGCCCCGTCAACCAGGTCGTGCAGCTCGCCGGCGCGGCCGGGCTCGGAGGCTGGTTCCTCGCCTACAAGAGCGATGAGCCCGGCGCCGGGCGCAAGATCCTGCGCTGGTCCCCGCTGGTCCTGGCCGCCGCCGTCGACGTCGCCGCCGGGCACACCACCGGCTTCGGCCCGTACTGGCTGGACGGGCTGCTCGCCGCCGGATGGGCGGCGGCCGGCTACCTGGTGATGCCGTTCTCCCGGCACACCCGCCGCCGTCACCGTCCCGCCGTCGCGGCCCCGGCCCCGCAGCTGGCGCCGGCCGAAGCGCCCGAGCTGTCCCCGGTCGTCCCGGACGACGGAGCCGACCTGCTCACCCGCGACGCGCGGCTGCTGTGGGAGCAGGCCGGGATGCCCGGCCGCACGCACATCGTCAAGGCCACCCGGCACACCGGCATGCAGCACGACATGACGATCCTGCTGCGCGCCTCGGAGACCGGACGGCCGATCACCGGCCTCACGGAGGCTGCGGTCGCCGCGCCGTTCGGCGTGCACTCCAGCGACGTGGTCCTGGCGGAGGTCGCCATCCAGCCCGGCCGCCAGGGCGGCCCCGGCTGGATGGAGGCCCGCATCACCCCCGACGCCAACCAGCGCCGCCGCAAGGCTCCCACCGACCAGGAGCGTTGGATGGACAAGGTCGGCTCGCCCAAGGGCGGCGCTCCCGGCTCCGAGCTGGTCCACAAGACCCGCGACGACGAACGCGGGGTCACGTTCTACCGGGCCAAGATGTCCGACTCCACCGAGACCCCGCGCATCGACCTCGCCAAGGTCTGCCGCGGACTGAAGCTGCCCGAGGACGACTCCTGCGTGTTCGTCCTCGTTGACGGCAGCGAGTTCCTGATCAGCGTGTTCGATGAGCCGCCGCTGTCGCAGATCTTCCGGGCGACCCGCGAGCTGCTCACCCCGGACGACAAGGGCATGTACGTGTGCGGGTACACCATCACCGGCCAGCCGGTGAAGACGATGGTGTACCAGCACGACAAGAACGCCCCGGCCCACGGCCTGACCCTCGGGGTGTCCCGGTCCGGCAAGACGCAGTTCTTCGCGATCCACATGGCCGCCCAGTCCCTGGACGGGGAGGTGGTGTGGCTGGGCACTGTCCGCAAGGACGAGAAGACGAGCGTGCTCGGTCGGTACATCGACCGGCAGGGCTCTAACGCGCTGTGGATGGCCCGCTCGCTGCGGGCGGCGAAGGCGCTGTGCGAGATCAGGGCGGAGATGCCCTGGCCGCACGACGGTCAGCCGCACGACTACAAGCCGGGCGACCCGCGCTGCCCTTACCGGCAGCTCAACGTCTACGGCGATGAGTTCATGACCGCGGCGCAGGACGCGGACTTCGGCGAGTTCATCCAGAAGGACGGCGAGGACCTCACGGTCACCGGCCTGAAGTACGGCATCGGCTTCAACCCGGCCGGGCAGTCGCCGTTCGCGCACAACGGGTTCTCCACCGAGATGAAGGACAACCTGCGCCAGAACTCGAGGCCGGTCATCTTCAACATGGGTTCGCCCGGCGCCACCCGCAAGGCGGCGGAGGGCACCATGGAGAACGCCTACGACGTGCCGACCATCCCGGCCCGCTACTCCCGCACCGAGGGTTCCGCGATCGAGCGGGCCATGCGCGGCGAGGCCGACCCGGAGAACGGCGTCAGCACGGGCGGCGTCGCGGTCATCGTCCTCGACAACGGCCGCGCCGTCCTGATGCGGTCGCTGTACGCGGACTTCGACACCGACCTGTCCGAGCTGTTCCCCGACGAGGTCAACCGGCTCACCGACCACGAGATCAGCGAGCTGGAGAAGCGCGGCCTGTGGTTCGACTGGAACGAGCCCGTGCGGCCCGGCGAGTTCTGGCCCGAGCCCGACGAGGACGACGACGGCGACGGCCGCTCCCGCCAGCGCGGCGGCGGAGGCGGAGGCGGCAAGGGTGGCGGGCGCGGCTCCAAGGGCGGCGGCCGCCGCTCCGAGCAGGTCGCCTCTCCCCGCCAGGCGCTGGAGGCCATCAAGAGCCTCACCGACGCCTGATCACACCCGCCCACCCATCACGGGGCCGGACCGCCCGAGTGCGGCCGGCCCCGCCCGACCCCTTGTGAAGGAGCACCACCACCGTGGCCCTGTCCATCTCCGCCGCCGTGCTGCTGGCCATCATCGTCTTCGTCCTGGTCAAGGGCGGCTACGTCCGCGTCGGCTCTGCGCTGGCCTGCATGCTGTTCGGCTTCACCCTCGCTGCGACCGGCCTGGCCCCGACCATCAACAGCGGCCTGGCCTCGCTCGCCGGACTGATCTCCAGCTTCTGAACTACGCCTCGGTCCACGGCGGGTCGGGCGTGTAGTTGAGCCCGTCGCAGAAGCGGCAGTCCCACTCCGACGGGATCTCCCACTTGTCGACCCAGAAGCCGACCTGCTTGCCGACGAAGTAGTTGTCCCCGCCGCACCACCCGCACTCGAAGACGAACTCCACCCGATTCCCTCCACCGCGCCTGTCGGATCGAGGATGCCCGGGGCACCGGTGCGGCGACTACCCACCCGTCAGCCCCAACTCACCTGCTGCACAACGCCGAAGGGCGCCGCCGGACACGACTCCGGCGACGCCCTTCGCCGTTGCGCGCGGCACTCCCCCACGCGCCCTCCCAGCCGTCACGGCTAGGAGGGCGCGCCTCTTGATCGGAGAACCCCGATGGACCCCCTGAACACCACCCAGTCCGGCATGCCTGAGTCCGAGGCCGCGGCCGAAGCCCGCCGTCTGCTCGATGAGTGGGCGGGCAAGCCCGTACGCCACCACCCCACCTCGTTCCGCGACGACACCGAGACGCCGGCCTTCGGCACCACCCCGCCCGTGCGGCAGGAGGACCACCGGATCGTCCCGGCCTGGGCGGCCGGGATCGCGGTGGCCTCCATCGGCGTCGGCGCCGGGATCACCGGCATCGGCTGCGGTGCCTGGCTCGTGCTCCAGGGCCTGTCCTCGGTCACGTTGAACGGCGTCCTCATGGTCACCCTGCCGTTCGCGGGCCTGGCCATGGCCGCCACCGCCATCGGCGGCGCGATCAGCAAGGCCCGCGCGGCCGTCACCAAGAACGTCTTCGAGGGTCCGGTCACCCACCACACCGAGATCCACAACAACAGCACCACGCGCGGGGCGTTCTTCGCCCGCACCCGCAACGAGATCCGCTGACCCGCCCACCACCGCCCTCCGGCAGAAGGAGCAGCCACGCCATGACCCACAGCGACAAGCCGATCAACGGCCAGGACAACTCGTCCTTCCTCGACCTGCTCAACCAGACGCCGCCCCCGCCGACGGCCCCCGAACTGGAGGGCAAGCCCGGCGCCAGGCGGCTCGCGCGGCTGCGCGCCGCGTGGAAGGAGTCGTGGGAGGCGGGCGGCTTCCTCTACCAGCGGTGGGAAGAGGTCTTCCAGGCCCGGCACGCCAGCTGGCACGAGGTCGCCAACTGGATCAAGGCCGCCGCGCTGTTCGGCGGGCTCAGCGTCATCGTGCTGATGCTGGACGCCGCCGGCGACATCACCTCCGCCACGCTCAAGGGCCTGTCCGCCGTCCCCGCCACCAGCGGCAGCGACGGCAGCGGCCTGTGGGGCACGGTCGACCACCCCATCCGGGTCTTCCTCGCCGACCAGGCCGCGCACCTGTCCGTCGCCCCGGCCGCTCTGTACGCGTTCTGGCAGCTGACCGGGCTGATCAGCCTGGTCGGCGGGTTCTTCGGCAACGCCGGCGCCCGCATCGCCTGGCTGCTGTTCGGGATCGGCAGCCTCTCCATGATCTGGTCCGCCGCCCCGGCCGGGGGCCGCGCCGCCGCCACCGGGCTCGCCGCCCTCATGTGGGCCCTGGTCAGCATGTTCGCCCTGCGCGGCCTGACGCTGCGGCCCGTCGTCCACAACCACCCGCCGCAGTACCAGTTCAACCCCGCGCTCCACCTGCACGCCACGATCCCCGCCCCGACCCCGGCGGGCGACGACCTCGGTCCCGACAACGTCCACCCGCTCCAGCGCTGACCAGCGCCGCCCCCGTCCCGCACCACCACCGAGCACCGAAGGGAACCTGATGAAGCCGCAGATGGAGGAGACCGAGTTCTGGGTCGGCACCTTCCACGGGAGCCACGACGGCACCAAGGCCAAGGTCACCGCGACCCGCGACGACACCCGCCCCGACCCGTACCTCTGGACGTGCACGTGCGGCGCGTCCCGCTCCTTCCCCACCGAGCACGGCGTGTTCGACACCGCCTGGCGGCACACCCACCCGCCCCGCTTCGACCGGCTGCGGTCGTGGGCCCGCCGCTTCCGCACCGCCCGCTGACCTGACGCCCTGCCTGGCCCTCGCCCGCCCCGCACCCGGGGCCGGGCGAGGACCGGACAGGCCGCCTGGCCGCACGTAGCGCCTCGCCGACACCAGCACGACGTTGGCGGGGCGCAGCGTTGTCCACCGACCCGTTGGAGGAACCGCTCGTGCTCATTCCCCGCCCGCGCCGCCGGATCGGCCGGCCCCGCCCGCAGCGTCCCGGCCCCCGCTACCCGCACCGCCCCGACCGGCTGCCCGGTGCCTGGAGCAGGTGATGCCGCGCCCGAGGAAGAAGCGCCGCCGCGAGGTGACCCGGGTGCCGCGCAGTGACGCGGCGCTGCCCGAGTACGACCGCAGCACGGTGCCCGAAGGCTTGGTTACCCGCAGGCAGTTACGGGAGATGGGCCTGAGCCCCGGCGGCAACGAGGGCCCAGTCGCGATCCTGCGCTGCAGGCTGTGCGCGACCCGCCCGCAGTGGTCCTGCCGTCACCCCACCCGCGGCTACCTGCTCCGCGTCGACCTGGCCAAGCCGAAGAGGACGCCGACGCTCGCCCAGGAGTGGGCCCTCGATCAGGCGATGGCAGCTCGGCAGACCTGTGGCCAGTGCAGGAGGCGGTTCTACATCTGCCTACCGCTGAAGACCTTGGGCTCGTGCCTGGAGTGCTTCGACGGCACGCCCGCGGACCCCGCCTCCTACATCACTCCCCCGGCCAAGCACCTGCTGGCCGCCTGATCCGAGAGGACCACCGCCCATGAGCACCGCCACCCTCGCCGCCTTCACCGAGCCCGACCGCCCCAAAAACCTGCTGATCAGGTTCATCACGGTCGGCGGCAGCTACGTGGACGTCACCGGCCCCGGCGAGCACTCGGACAAGAACCGCTGGAACTGCCACGGCTGCGGCGACTCCTCCGACCAGCCCGAGGAGGACTTCCTGTTCTGCATCCGGCCGGACGCCAACAGCCACGCCGCCAACTGCCGCGCCATCCCGCTGCGGTGACCGCCTGCCGTCTGCGCGGCGCCCTGCTGCTGGCCGCCGCCGTCCCGCTCGCCGCGGCGACGGCGGCCGCCGCGCTCAAGGCCGGCCACTGGCGGCTGTACGCCGACCGGCACCGCATCGAGATCACCGCCCGGCCCCGGCCGGACTGCCCGCGCTGTCACGGCGAGGGCGGCTGGTGGACCGGCGGCGCCTTCCCCGAGATGGAGGCGTGCGGCTGCTGGTCCGACCGGCGAGAGCTGCGCATCCGGCTCCTGCCCATCGCGGCCTGGGACGAGCCTCCGTTCTGAGCACCACCGCCCCCGGCCAGAGACCGGCCGGGGGCGAAGGCACCACGGGGCGTCCACAGCATTGGCAAGAGGCCGGACGCCCCACCCCACCCCGAATCCGAGATGAGGAGCACACCCAGCATGACCGATCGCATCCGCGCCATCGAGGGCCTGGCCCTGGTCGCCGCCCTGACGGCCGTCTTCGACGGAGTCCACGCACTGGGCGACCAGTTCGTGCAGCGGGAGCACGACGCCATGACCAAGGGCATGCACGGCTCCCACCTGGTCTACACGAACGACGGCTCCCCGGTGGAAGAGAACCCCTGGCGGCACGGCAAGGAAGGCCGTACCTGCACCGCCAGCGCCTACGGCCGCCGCTCGGTGAGCCGACACGTTGCCTCCTACTCGGCCGTGCAGCTCGCTTCCACCCTCGCCGTCACCCGCACCCTCGGCTACCGCGTCCCCGCCAGCGCGCTGCTCACCGGCGCCGCGATCAACGCGATCA
Organism: Streptomyces sp. PSU-S4-23; assembly: GCF_055632315.1. NCBI lineage: Bacteria > Bacillati > Actinomycetota > Actinomycetes > Kitasatosporales > Streptomycetaceae > Streptomyces > Streptomyces sp. PSU-S4-23. Next base: position 59,942 of record NZ_JBVMUU010000001.1, read on the forward strand.
CCCACGGAATCCTGGACCGGCGCGAACCGCTGCTCTGGCTCGCGGAGAAGGCCGGGAAGGCTGGCTACATCAAGCACGCCACCGTCGTCCGCAAGGCTGGCGGCGAGGGCACCGCGTACCCCAAGGCCGTCCAGGACGTCTCCGGCCCCGGGACCGCGCTGATGGAGCTGGACCAGGCGGCGCACCGCGCGATCGGCGTGGCCGCCGCCCTCGTCACCACCTGGATCACCCTGCGCAAGGACGACCGCCGGTGACCCCCGCATGCGGCTGGGACCAGGCCATCTTCCGGTGCGGACGGTGCGGCACCGAGCACACCGCCACCACCGAGGACGACTACCTCAAGGCCGTCGGTGCGCACAGTGACGCCCACACCGTGTGGGACCGGCTCAACCCATCGAACGCGACGGCTTCGCTTTGATCCTGCGGACCATCCTGTCCGCGCCGGACCTCGCCGTGGAGTTCTTGGCCCTCGCCGACCGGCAGGCGACGGGAGGCGACGGCCGGTGAGCACCTCCGACATCTTCTTCGTCACCTACGCCAGCTTCGCCAGCGCGCTCGCCACCCCGTTCGTGATCGCCGCCGCCCGCCGAACCATCGCCCGCCTCCACGCCCAGGCCGACCAGAAGGAGCAGTAACCCATGGCACTCACCCTCTTCTCCCGCACCCGCACCGCAACCGAGTCGGAGTACACCCCGCAGCCGTGGTCGGAGATCGGCGAGACCTGGAAGCCCGAAGGCGTGATCGTCACCCAGCGCTTCCTCGGGCTGGCCGGTGCAGTCGTCCTCGTCTACACCGCCGACGCCGGGGTCAACGGCACCTACTACGTTGTCGCCTGCCTGGGCTGCTCGTTCCGCACCCGCTCCAAGGACCGCGACCACTACCTCTCCTCCGAGCAGGCGGGTGGGGAGATCGCCAACGCCCACGCCGCCCAGTGCCGGGCGCTGCCCCGGGACCTGCCGACCTGTCCCGCCGATGACACCGCCCGCGAGATCGTGCTCCAGCGGCTGAACGCGGAGCGCCGCTCGGACTACGACGAAACGGTCTACCTCACCGACTTCCACCTGGACCGCCTCGCCCTCCAACGCTCCACCGAGTGGATCGAGGAGGAGCTGCAGCGCCTCGCGGACGAGCAGCCGGAGTTCCTGACCGCCAAGCCGCGCACCTACGGCACCGGCACCGAGTTCACGATCCTCCGCTTCCCCAAGCGCTGACCGGACGCTCTCCGTACGGCCCCGCCGCACCCCCCAAGAGGGCGACGGCGGGGCCGTGCGGTGTCCGTCCGGTCAGCCGAGACCGGACGACCGGCCCTCCCCGGAGGTCACCGTGCCCCTCGCCCGCCGCTCCCTCATGGAAGCCGCCGCCGCCCGCTTCGGCTGGCGCCGCACCTACGGCGACACCACACAGGTCGACGCGCTGCTCACCGAACAGACCGAGACCGCCTACACCGACGCCGCCGACCACGCGGCCCTCGCCACCGCGAAGAACACCGATGCGCTGCACCTGCAGCCCTGCGTCCTGGATGTCCGCGGCCGCGTCCTCGGTGACGCCCTCTACCTCGAGGGCCTGCTGAGCAGTGCTCGTGCCAGGGGGCTGGCCCCCGAGCTCATCGAGCGCCTGGAGGACGCCGTCGACCACGGCCACGAACTCGCCGTGCTGCTCGCCGACACCGTTCGCATCACCGCCGCCCACACGACCGGCCGCTGAGCGCCGGGTCACGACCAGCGATGGAAGGAGATGGGCCGTCATGCCGCGTCGCTACTTCGAGGTTGACGTCCCGACCAAGCACAACGACCAGCCAGGGCAGCGCATCCACATCTTCGTCGGCCTGGCCGACGACCCCCTCGCTGCCCGCAACGCCGCGCACGACGCATACGACAAGGCGCGGCTGCTGCACCAGGCCGGGCAGGAGATCCCGTACGAGTTCGTCAGCGGTTGGGGTGCCCGAGGGCTGCGGCCCGACTGGGACCTCGACTGGAACAAGGCGACGGCCGCTCCCTGGGTGAACCCCCACGGCCTACTCGGCACGCGCCGCACGTTCTGAATCCGCCCCGGGACGGCCGCCAAAGGCCGGAAAACCAGTCGGTCGCCCCGGGCCACCCATCCCGTACATGACGAGAGGGAGAGACCAGTATGGCCTCCACCGTGCGCGTACAGGCCCCGACCGGGCAACGCGCCCTGATCATCACCACACTTGCCGTGCCGCTGACCGGCTGGACCGTGCACGCAGTCAGCATGCACCGCAAGCTGTCCGCCGCCCGCCGCGACCCGCTCACGGGTCTGCTCGGGCGCGACGGCTTCACCGCCAAGGCCCGGCAGATCACCGACCGGCACGGCGACCATGCCCTGGTCGGGATCGTGGACCTGGACCACTTCAAGCAGATCAATGACGGACCCGGCGGGCACGCCGCCGGCGACCGCGTCCTGGCCGCCACCGCCACCCGACTCACCACCTGGGCAGGCAGCCGCGGGGCGGTCGGCCGGCTCGGAGGTGACGAGTTCGCCTTCGCCGTGCGGATCGGACCCGCCCGCCGCGAGCTCCGTCTCGCCCAGCTCACCACGCTGCTCGCGCAGCCGGTTCAGGTCGACGACGGCGCCCTGGTCGACGTCGCCGCGTCGATCGGCGCCGCCTGCCCCGACGCCCTCGGCACCCGCGACCTGTCGCTGCTTCAGTGGGCCGCCGACGCCGCGATGTACGCGGGCAAGCACACCGGCCGCGCGGTCCTCGCCGACCGTTCCCACGCCACCGTGCCGTCCGTCAACGGCCGGCGCGACGGACGGCCGGGCACCGCGAGCCTCAAGGAGGCCGCATGAAAGCCCCCACCCTGTACGCCCCGGACTTCATCCGCGGCATCACCATCAAGCAGCCCTGGACCGCGTGCATCGTCCACGGCGACAAGCGCGTGGAGAACAGGCCCCGCGACTGGGCGCCGGGCTGGCGCCTGCTGCACGCCGGTGCGGAGAAGACCATGGACCGGGCCGCCCTGCGCGACCCGCTCGTGGCCCGCACGATCCGCGGCCACGAGCTGCACTTCAGCGCGGTCCTCGGTGTCGCCCGCATCACCGGCTCCCACACCGACGACGGCGACCCGTGCAGCCCGTGGGCACAGGCCCGCTGCTCCCACCTGGACCTGGATGACGTCCACGCCCTCCCGCTGCCCGTGCCCTGCGGCGGCGCGCTCGGGCCCTGGCGCGTCCCGCTGCCGGTGTTCGAGCAGGTCCTCCTTCAGCTCCCCGACCTTGCGCGCCTGTTCTCGGAGGCCAGTTCATGATCCGCAACCGCTCCGGCGTAGGCCATTACACCGACCACGGCGAGCCCGACCCGCGATTCCCCCAGCCTCAGAGTCCGACTCCCACCCAGTGCCAGCTCACCCCGGCCCTGTTCGACTTCGACTACGGCGACTGCAACCGCAAGGAGAAGGAGCTGTCGAAGGCGCGGCGGGCCTGCTCCGGCTGCCCCCTGGTCACCGACTGCCTCAAGTGGGCCCTCGTGAACGAGGACTTCACCGAGGTCGGGATCTGGGCGGCCACGACGCCCCGCCAGCGCAAGACGCTGCGCAAGCGCATGGTCGACCGCCTCGGGCCGGACTGGATCGACGTCCTCGCCTACCAGGACCGGGTCCGCCGTGAGCGGGCCGCCGCCGCCCGGCACACCCCGCTGACCGTGGACCAGGCCCGCATCGTCCGCCTGGACCGCGAGGTCAACGGACCGATGCCGCCCCACCGGCCGGTCACCCCCGCGCAGCAGGAGCACAACCGCACCCGGCTCATGGCCGGCCTCAAGGCCGCGTAGGGGGCGCAGCGATGTTCACCGACTGGAAGGAGGCCCTCGAAGCCGAGGGCCTCCCGCTTGACCCGACCACGACCGAGCAGGAAGCCGCCGCGGCCCGGGTCACCGCCCGCAACGCCGGCAGCAAGGAGGACCTGGTCCTCCTCCTCGAGGCGCTTGGCCTGCCCGGCGACGACGACACCGTCACCACACTCCTCCCCCTCCTCCCCAGCTCCGAAGGAGACCCCGACATGCCGCAGAAGACCGCCAACGCGTTCGAGGCGACGGCGCTGTCCATGTACTACGCCGACCACCCCGTTGCCGAGATCACCGAGGCGACGGGCCTGACCGAGGACGAGATCACCGCCTTGGTCGCCGCCACGGAGGCCACGATCGACGCGTCCGAGCAGACCGGCAGCGGTGACGGCGACACGGCCGCCGGGAAGTCCGTGGAGGTCGTGGAGGCGGGCGTCGACGTGTCGGTGGAGCAACTGCTCGCGTGGGCCGAAGCCCACCCGGCGGCAGGCATCCGCGACAAGGCCGCCCGGGTACGCAGCGACCTCGCCGAACTCACCGCCCGGCACGCCACCGACGACGCGCAACGCAAGGCGGAGGAGGGGGTCGCCACCCTCAAGTCCCAGCTGGAGCAGGCGCAGGAGGAGCTGAAGGCCATCAAGGCCGGCACCCTCCCCACCACCACGAGCCCCGACGCGACTCCGGCGAAGGTCGCGCCCACCCCGATCCGCCCGAGCCTGGGCACCGGGCGGACCAAAGAGGAGCTGGCCGCCATCCGGGCCTGGGCGCGCAGCAAGGGCTACAAGGTCGCGAGCGCGGGCGTGGTTAAGAAGTCGATCACCGACGAGTACGACGCCGCCCACCAGGCCCCGGCCGCGAAGGCGAGCTGACCCATGGCCGACGACGCGATAGCCCTGGACGGCTTCCTGGACGAAGAGAAGGTGCCCGGCCTCCACGGGTCGACAGCACGCTTCCGTATCTTCGTCAGCCCGACGGACGAGCGCGCGGACGAGATGGTCCTGCCCTGCACGGTGACCGACCCGGCCATGGCGGCCGCCGTGCTGCACGACCTGGTCCCCGGCGACATGCTGCGCGTCACCGGCTACGTCCGGGCGCCCCGCACCCCGGACGAGCCGATATGGCTGGACGTCACCACGCTCGAACTCCTGCAGGAGGCGCCCGCCCCGTCACCGGAAGGCATCGGCGACGGGGAACTCGACTTCCTCACTGCCGACGCCGGGGACATCTACCAGCGGACCGGAATCAGCGTCCACGTCGCCGACTGCGGGCTGTTCGAACGCCAAGGCACGTATCTCCTCTGGCACGACGGCGACGTGGCGGTCACGAGCGTGTGGTCCCACACCGGCGCCTGGGTCGGCGAGACCGGCGACGCGGACCGGATCGGCGACCTGATCGCCGACTACGAGCGTCGCCCGGCCGACGGCTGACCGGAGACGCCGTGCCGATCCGGCCCGAGAACGTGCTCCGCTACCCGGCCAACTGGCCGGCCATCTCCCTGGCCATCAAGGAGAGGGCCGGGTGGCGGTGCGAGTGCCTCGGGGAATGCGGCCGGGGCACACACCCCGGCCGCTGCCCCAACGTCCACGAGGGCGAGGCGTACGGCACCGGCAGCATCGTCTGCCTCACCACCGCCCACCTCGATCACACCCCCGAGAACTGCGACCCCGCGAATCTGCGCGCGATGTGCCAGGGATGCCACCTGCACCTGGACGCCGGACACCACGCCGTCACCCGCGCCACGACCCGCGCCCACGCCCTCGCCGACGCCGGGCTTCTCGCCGTCGACGTCGGCGCGGCTGCCACCCCGGTCATGCCGCCCACCCGGCCGCAGACCGCGCGCACCGCCCCGGCCCCGGACGCCGAACAGCTCCCCCTCCTGCTGGACCTTCCCGAACACCCCGAAGGGACCCGCCCGTGAAGCTCACCATCGAACAGGCCCACCTCGCCGCCGCCGTCGGCTACGCGGCCCGCAGCCTCCCCGCCCGCCGGCCGGTCCCCGTCCTGGCCGGCATCCTCCTGGACGCCCAGGAGGAGCGGCTGCGGCTCAGCGCCTTCGACTACGAGGTGTCCGCCGACACCGCCGTCCCCGCCACCGTCACCGAGAACGGCCGCGCCCTGGTCTCCGGCAGGCTGCTGTCCGACATCGTGGGCACCGTCCGCGGCGACGTGCACCTCGAACTCACCGGCCCCCGCATGGTGCTCAAGGCCGGGTCCGCCCGCTTCACCCTGCCCACCCTGCCCCTGGAGGAGTACCCGGCGCTCCCCGACCCGGGCGCCGCCGCCGGTACCCTCGCCGGTCCCGCCTTCGCCGAAGCAGTCGCCCAGGTCGCGTGCGCGGTCAGCAAGGAAGAGTCCCTTCCCACCCTGACCGGCATCGGCCTGCGCCACGACAGCGAGACCGGCACCCTCACCCTCTACGCCACCGACCGCTACCGGTTCGCGGTGCGCACCGTGCCGTGGAAGGACGCCGACCTGGCCGACTCCACCGCCGTGATCCCCGCCAAGGCACTCACCGACGCCACCAAGGCCGCCGCCGACGACACCACCGTCGACCTCGCCCTGCCTCACGCCAACTCGGGCCTGTTCAGCCTGCGCAGCGAGCACCACACCACCACGATCCGCGCCCTGGAGGGCGAACTCCCCAAGTACCAGACGCTCTTCCCGGACGAGTTCGCGCACGAGGCCACCGTGGAGATCGCTGCCCTCAAGGCCGCCGCCCAGCGCGTCGCCCTGGTCTCCACCAGGGAGGCCCCGATCAAGCTGACCTTCACCGCCGACAACACCCTCGTCCTGGAAGGCGGCACCAGTGACGACGCCCAGGCCGTCGACAACGTCTCCACCAGCCTCGAAGGCGGCGAGCTCAGCATCGCCTTCAACCCCTCGTACCTGATCGACGGCCTCAACGCGATCGATGCCGAGTCCGTCCACTTCCAGTTCGTCTCCGCTACCAAGCCCGCCGTGATGCGCGGCGCCGGAAGCGACGACCAGGCCCTGCGCTACCTCCTCATGCCGGTCCGCCTCAGCAGCTGACCCCAGAACTGGAGGCGTCCCGATGCCCGACACACCGCGCACCGTCCTGGAGCGCTTCCCCGCCGGCGGCCCCCGCGGCTCCTGGCCCGCAGAGGAGTACGCCGCACAGCAGCGCTCCCAGGGCCAGCCCGCCCAGGTCGTCATGGACCTCCCCTCGGACACCTTCCTCGTGGTGACCGACACCCCCACCGACTGATCCGACCCCAACCGCCCCTGCACACAGGAAGGCCACCCATGGCCCGCATCAAAATCGCGATCGACCCGCTCCACGCCGACGGCACCGTCTGCACCCACGCGATCAAGCCGTCCGGCAAGCCCCGCGACCCCGAGTCCGGCTGCACCGGCCGCAAGAGCTACCAGGTCGTGTGCAGCGAGCACGGCAACGTTGGCGACCCCCACGGCCTGCGCGTCCTCGCCGAACCCGCCCAGACCGCGCACCGCGACGAACACAAGAAGGCCCCCGCGGCTGCCACTGCCTGACCCCCGCTCAACCCCGCAGCGCCCGGGGCGGCCGTCGACCTCGAGTCCGGCCGCCCCGGCGCCCCACCCGGAAGGACATCCGTGCCTCAGCCCACCATCGTCGTCCTGTGCGGCTCCACCGCCTACTGGGACAAGCTCGCCGAAGCCAACCTGTACGAGACCGCAGCCGGCCGCGTCGTCCTCGCCCCCGGATGCAACCTCAAGGAACCCCACCCACTGTGGGCCGACCAGCAGCAGGCCGACCGGCTCAAGCGGGTCCTGGACACCCTCCACCTGCGGAAGATCGACATGGCGGACGAGGTCTTGGTCGTCAACCCCGACGGCTACATTGGCGACAGCACCGCCCGCGAGATCGACTACGCGCGCAGCCTCGGCAAGCCCATCCGGTACACGGAGCAGCCGTGACCGACTCCCCGGAGACACCCATGGACCCGGCCGCCCCGTTCACGCCGCTGCCACCGGTAGCCGACGCCCACACCGCCCTCGTCTGCGACGAACCCGCCTGGCCGTACCGGTCGGCGTGGGCGGCCGGCGGGGGCATCGCCCACCTACGGGTGTGGTGGGCCGGAGAGCACGGGCACGTCGCGATCGTCACCGAGACTGGCCTGGGAGCCTCCACCACCAACAGGGCGGGGGAGATCTGGGACGAGCTCACCGCCCGCTTCCCCGGCCCCCTGGTCCTGCTGGAACACTGGCCCGCCGGAGACGGCGACGACCACGACCGCCTCGATCAGGTCGGCCTGGTCGGCCTGGTCGGCCGGCGCCCGACCTGGCGCCGGATCTGGCCCACCGCCCCCGCCAACCCCGACCATCACCTCTGCCAGGCCTGGATGCAGGCGTACGGACACGACCTGCTCGCCGTCTCCCAGCCCACCGCATAGACGACACCCCACAAAGAGGCCCTGCCCCCAACCGGTTCAAACCGGGCGGGGGCAGAGCCTTTTTTGCGTTTTTGTCCCTGTGCTTCAAAACCGGGTTTTGAAGCACAGGGGGATACCGACGCCTGACGCGTTCTCAAAACCGGGTTTTGACGCGCCCGGTCGACGCGTGCTGTGGAGCGACGCGCGACTCATGCCATGCTGTCCCGGTCCGCTAGTACCGACCCTCCGGGCCGGGAAGCACACGGAACCCACGGAGTACCACTCATGGCACGGATCACCGCGCTCATCAACCGCAAAGGCGGGGTCGGTAAATCGACTCTCACCGTCAACACTGCGGCCATCACCGCCAACGTCCTTGGCGCCTCCCCTGAAGGCGAACCCGACTACGTGGCCGCCGTCTCCGCCGACCCCCAGGGCTCTGCCACCTGGTGGTCCGAACGAGTCGGCGACAACCTGCCTTTCTCCTTCATCCAGACCAAGTCCCGCGCAGACCTCGACTTCTTCCCCGAGCTGAAGAAGTCCCGCAAGGTCAAGCACGCATTCATCGACACCCCCGGATGGATGGACCTGCCCGAGGACGAGAAACAGCACGCCGGCGACCCCTTCGGCAACAGTGCTGCCGCCGACGCCATGCGCGCCGTCCTCGCCATCGCCGACGACATCATCGTCCCCGTCGAACCCGAGCCGCTGGGCTTCATGCCCACCCGCGACACCATCGAGGAAGTCGTCAAACCGCTCGGGCTGCCCTACTGGGTCGTCATCAACAACTGGGACCCCCGCGACGGCGAAGCCGACCTCGATCAGACCAAGGACTTCGTCCAGGCCCAAGGGTGGAAGCTCGCCAACACCGTGATCAGGCACTACAAGGTCCACACCCGCGCGGCTCTGGAAGGCACCGTCGTCACCCAGTACAAGAAGAACCGGGTGGCCATGGAGGCCCGCGAGGACTTCTACCAGCTTGCAGTCGAGATCGGCGCCGGTAAGAAGGGCGGCCGCTGATGGCGACGAAGAAGAAGGCCTGGACCGATCTACTCGGCACGGGGAGTACCTCAGACACAGCCGGGGACACCGGAGCGGCTGATGGCGGGCCCAAGGAGCCGCCAGCCACCGTGCTGATGCACACCATCGTCAGCAACCCGGAGAACCCACGGCCGGACGAGGACTACACCGACGCCGACCCCGAATTCCGGGAGCTGAAAGCCACGCTGAAGGAGATCGGCCAGCTCCAGCCGCTCGCCGTGGTCTCACGGAGCGTGTATGAGCGGGCCAAGCCGCACGTGGTGGAGCAGCTCAAGCCGAAGGACCGAGCAACCTTCCGCAAGGCCGAATGGGTTGTTGTCACCGGCAACCGGCGCCTGGCCGCCGCCCGGCAACTCGGCTGGACCCGTATCGACATCCGCGTCCAAGACCAGCTCGGGGACGAGGACGGACGTATCGACGACGCGGTCGTCATCGAGAACATCCACCGCAAGAACATTGCGCCCATAAGGGAAGCCGAGTTCCTCAAGCGGATGGTGGCCAAGCACGGGTCGCAGGAGAAGGTCGCTGAACGCATCGGCAAGACACAGGTGTACGTGTCGCAGCGGCTGTCCCTGTTGAACCTCGCCCCCGACATCCAGGACCAGGTCGACACCGGCGAGCTGAAACTCAAGGACGCCCGGCTGCTCGCCAGCCAGACTGAGGATCCTGCAGAGCAACGGGCACGAGTCGCCGAAATCAAGCGGAAGGCGACTGAGCCGAAGCCCCCGCGGAAGCGGAGGACGGTTCAAAACCCGGTTTTGGACGAAGAGCAGGCAGAGAGCGACACGTCGAACGCGTCGCCTGCGGACGGCCAACCAGTCCTGACCACGGACGAGGTGGAACCGGCAGCCACGAAGCATGAGCAGCTGGACAACGTGGCCGTTCAGCCGTCCGTTCCCGGGCAGGCCAGCCCTGCCGAAACGACGACTGGCGGCAGGGAGCAACAGCCCAAGCTATTTCCCTACAAGGACGGAGTGGAAGCGGCGCAGTACCTGATCCTCAAGATGCCGCCGGACGAGTTCACCAAGATGCTGGACCTGCTCATTCGGCATAGAGACGACCAGGCCGTTTCTGCCGGTTGACCGAGCCTCAGCGAGGGGCCGCGCTCTGCCGACCACGAGGGCCGGTTTCCCAACTTTGGGAAACCGGCCCTCCGGCGTTCACGCCCGCCCTGCTGCTCCTGGAACTCCTTGCTCTTCACGCCGTAGAACGTGGGCTTCGCAGGCCGGACCGTGGACTGCTCCAGCGTGTCGGCGAGCGGGGCGAACGTCTCGCTGCGCCGGACGACGTTGAGGAACTTGCCCAGTGCCTCCTTGTCCTCCCACAGCTCCGACACGGTGCTGAAGATCAACGACTTCAGGCGCTCCAACTCGGTCCCGGCCTCGTGCGCTGCCACGGCTGCCCCTCCTGGTCATCGGAAACGATCAGCCAACCAAGCTGCGCTCGTGGCCCGCAAGACCGCCTTCGGCCAGGGACCGGTGGGACGTCGTGTGCGCGTTTGTCGGGTGCCCTGTGGCGTGGATCGGGGTGTTGGTGAAGTCCGACCGGGGTGTTGGTGAAGTCCGACCGGAGAGCGTTGACACTCGTGTGTCGGCCGGAGCTGCTTCCCGCCTGGCGGGCACCTGAGAAGAAAGTTCGGCTGCTGCTCCCGCCTGGCGGGACGCAACGCTGATCGGGCTTTTCTTGCAGGTCAGGGCCGTGTGGCGTGTCTGTATGACGATGGATATCGCGCTGATCACCGCCGGGCAGATGTACCGCTACTACTTGCGCCAGGTCGTCTTCGGCGACAGTCGGCGCCCGGCGCGCACGCCGCTCGCCAAGGCTCAGGAGGAGGCCGGTGTCCCGGTCGGCCGATGGATGGGCCGCGGACTCGCCGCCCTCGGGCTGGCCGCGGGGGACATCGTCACCGAGGCGCAGCTGCGGAACCTGTTCGGGGAGAGAGGCCGGCACCCGCACGCGGATCTGATCGAGGCCGACCTGCTGGCCGCGGGCAAGTCGCCGAAGTCCGCGTGGAAGGCCGGCGCTCTCGGTCGCCGGGTGAAGGTCACGGGCTTCGACCTCGTCTTCCGTCCGCAGCCGACGATCTACCTGCTGTGGGCGCTGGGTGATGACGAGACCCGGCGGGTGATCGAGGCCGCGCACGAGCGGGCGATCGAGCGGGCGCTGGAGTGGATCGAGGACCAGGTGGCGGTGATCCGCTTCGGCAAGGACGGCGTCTACCAGGTCCGGCCACCCGGCGGTCTGGTCGCCGCCCGCTTCCGCCACTACGAGGCCCGGTCGGGAATGCCGCTGCTCCATGACCATCTGCTGCTGTCGGTGAAGGGGCAGCGCCTGGACGGGACGTGGGGATCGGTCCACTCGGAGGTCATGTTCGAGAACACCGTCGCCGCGTCCGCGCTCTACAACGAGATCGTGATGGCTGAGGTGTGCGAGGCGCTGGGGCTGGCCTCCGAGCCGCGCATCGTCACCGCCGGGCGCCGCCCGGTGATGGAGATCGCCGGGGTGCCGCACGAGCTGATCCGCTGGACCTCGCGGCGCAGCGACCAGATAGCCGCCTGCCGGGCCGACCTGGAGCACGAGTACGTCACCGCCGTCGTCGACGACGGCAACCTGAAGTTCGCGCCCGAGGTCTCCGAGAAGGCCCGCGCCAAGCTGAACGCGATAGCGGCGAAGAAGACTCGCCCGCCCAAGCAGCAGACCCGGCCGCTTGCGCAGCTGCGCGCGTGGTGGAAGACGAGCGCGATCCTCACCTCCGGGGTGACCGTCAACGTCATCGACTCCCTCCTCGAGCGCGCCCGCGCCTCAGCCCGGGCGATCCGGGCCCGGGTCGCCGCCGTGGTCGATGTCGCCCTGGCGGCCGTCGACGTCACCGCGATGGTGTTCGTGATGAACAAGGACGGCTACTTCCACCGGCGGCAGCTGCTTGCCGAAGCCCGCCGTCACCTCGCCCTCGTCCTGCGCGGCCGCCGCCGCGCACCGGGCCTGGACGAGAAGATCGTGGACGCCGCCATCGCCACGCACTGCCTGGACATCAGCGAGCCGAAGACACTGCGCGGCCGCATGCCGGCCTACCGCTTCTACACCGCCCGCTGGTCCCTGGCCGACCCGCCCACCCGCCGCCCACCGGGCGCCGGACCCGACCGCCAGCCACCAGCCGGCCCCGGCGACCCGGATATGCCGCGCCTGCCCCTGGAGCCGGGGGAGTGGGACATCCCGCGCGTCCCGCTGCTCTACCAGCGTGCGGTCATCGCCTCCACCGTTCTCAACGCCCGGCTGCGTACCGCGCGCCGCACCGGCCGCGCCCTGTACGACGACGTCGTGGCGCACCAGCAGGCGGCGATGCCCGAGCAACTCCTCATCCCGTTCCCGGACGGCGACGAAGACGCCGACTCCGAGCCCCGGCCGGCACTCGACATGACGGCGCTGCGGGCCCTGAAGAAGTCCCGCACGGACGTAGAAGCGCTCGATCTCACTGCCGAGCGGCTACGTCAGCTCCAAGATGCCTTCACCGCGGCGGCCGACCGCGCCCGCGCCACCATGGACCGCTACGCGCACCGGGACGATGCCGACGGCGCGCATTCGGTGCGCGAGGACGACCAGCAGGTGCACCGCCTGCAGCAGCCGGACCCGCGCCGCGGGCCAGAGGCTGGCCGATGAGCCCGTACGGTTGCGTAGCGAGGAATATGGACGTAGGGCTCCTGTTCCGTGTTACCCCCGAGCCGGGACGGGAGCTCACCCAACCCAGTCAGGTGCGGCCGGCCGCACCGCCCGATCACTCGCTTGTGGTGTCACCGTCTGCTTGTGGTTCCTCCGCCTTGGGCTCGGGAGCCTCTGGGGCATCCAAGACCTGTGCCTGCTCATCGCTTTTCTCGACTCCTTGCTCACGAACGCTTGGGCGGTACGCGGCGGGCATATCGATCTTGGGGAGTGAGGTGGCGATGTCGAGTTTGGGGAGCGAGGCCGCGATCTGCTGGACGTGACGTAGTGCGGGACTATTGATCGCGGCCTGCAGAGCGGCACGGTTGGCTTCCATCTGCCGGGCGAGCTGCTGCGCAGGTCCGTTGAACAGCTTTGCCTGGTCGGCAGCGATCTTCCGTGCGAGCTGCTGGGCGGGACCATTGATCAGTTTTGCCTGATCGGCAGCCATCTGACGGGCAAGACGCTGTAGGGGGCCATTGATGAGCGCTGCCTGTTGGGCGGCGGCTTGCTGGGCGAGGCGAGTGGTGGCCAGGTCAAGCTTCGCGAGGGAGGGCGCAATCTGGTCGGCGACTGCGCGCTCCACCGGAGTCGGAGTTGTAAGGAGGCTCCGTTTGGCGGCTGCGGCGACGTCGGCAACGCGCCGCTTGAGGCTCTTGAGGATCTCCATGCATGATTCGTCGCCGTCGTCTGGCGATGCTGGTTCGTCCGATGCGAGCAGGGTTGGGGTTTCGTCGTCGCGCGTGGAGAACAGAATCTTGATTTCCCAGAGGGAGGCGACGTTCCCGGCCAGAGTCTCTGTCTCGTCGACGGCAAGGCCGTACAGCAGCCATCGGGCTTTGGCCGTGTACCAGACATCGCTTTCGATCTCGTGGCCCGTGACCTCCGTGACGCTGAGCAGTTCAACCTCGGGATCTTCGCACCACGCGTACCATTCCTCGGGCGCGCCGTCGTCGCTCAGCCCAGCGAACCCGGAGAGCGTGCTGAGGTTCCTCGCCGCCTGGGCGACTCCCGCCCGAACTGACGGTGACCTCAGCAACTCGGTTGCAGTGGCTTCTGCGTCCTTCCCGGACACTTCCTTGGTGAACTGGGAGACCACGTCGTTGAAGTCCTTGAGGTGGGTGAGCCGGCCCTCAAGACCGCGGACGTCTTCGTTCATCGGGAACGGGTAGGTGGTTCCGTCGCCGAAGTCGCTGGTGTTGTTCGTGACGAAGTGGACGTGCTCGTCCGGGTTCTGCTTGAGGAATTCCAGGATGGAGAACCAGATCGCCGCATCGCGGCCCCCCACGGAGTGATCGTCAGCGCGCTTCGCTGGCGGAAGGGCCATCGCCTCCCGCTGGAAGCCCTTGCGGATGGCCTCGTTACTGGTCTCGATCACCTCGAAGATCTCGCCATAGACCTCTCGCCAGTGCTCCAGAAGCCGTTCCAGGTCCATCGGCTCCAGTGAGCTTTCCAGATCCCAGGGAAGGAAGTCGCGCAGCTTGGCCAGCGTGTTCACGACCGCCTGGTGCTTCACGGGATAGAGATGTGCTTGGTGGGCGGCCATTTCTTCCAGGACCATCCACGGCACAGCGACCCTGTGGTGCCGTGACTGACGCAGCTTCCGGATGATGTCCGCACGCGGGCCTTCGGGCGGCAGAAGGTTCACGGAATTCGTATCAAAGATGATCATTGGGCCTCCCCGCGTCATTGAGGAGGCAGTATCTCAACCGGCAGCAGAGCCGGATTGCTATGGATGCGCACCGACCGCACCCGATGCGCATCCATCCGCACAGTGGTGCCGCTACCGGTGCCAAGCCACCACGGAGGCCACCGCCGCTCGGGCCCGCTCCACCTCCTCATCGCGCAGCGCCTGCAGAGCCCGGACGACGTCCTTCGGCGCGTCGGCGAGGACCTGGCCGACGAAGTGCGCAATGGTGCGGGCGATCCCCGGCGCGGCAGCCGCGGGAGCGTGCGTGGCCCACGCGCGGATCGCCATCAGGTAGATGACGCCGACCTCGTCCAGGACGAAGGAGTCGGCGCAGGGGTCGGTGTCGTCGGACAGCGCGGTCACGGGGAAGACGATCAGTTCCGCGATGCCCGGCAGCAGCCCCGACAGCTGCTCCACCTCGGGCGCGAGCCGCGCGGCCTGGACGTCGTCTCCGCTCTCCACCGCCAGGATGTAGTCGAAGCCCAGCTGGACCAGGTGCGGGGGCAGCGAGGGAACGATGGGGGACATGGGCAGCTCCTGACGTACGGTCGCCGTGCCGATCACGACGACTTCTCCAGCAGGGTCCGACCGCCGGCCTGTGGACAGAGGCCGGAGATCTCTCCCCTCGTCAAACCGGGATGTACTAGGACTGCATGGGTTGAACCGGGCCCCTTGTCGAGTCTGGTCGGCCCGACCATCACCCCTTGTCGAGTTGTGGTCGGGCCGACCACGGACCCCTTGTCCGATCGTGGTCGGGCCGCCAGGAGCGGGTGTTTCTCCTTGACCAACTTCGCTACCGGCTGCCGTCAGGTCGCGGACAAGGGGTGGGTGTTCACGATGGCCGCCACGCGCCCGCAGGAGGGGCATGCAGCGGCCACCGAGCCATCGGGGTTGATTCCCTCGCGCGGGTGTGCCACCGGCCGTCACCGGGCCGGTGGAGGACGCCACGATGCAAGGGAGAGACCTGGGATGACGACCGAACACAGGCGCCCGCCGTACCCTGACCGCGCCGCCGACCGTGGAGCCGCGCGCCTCGAGCTGGGAGGGCTGGTCGGATGGGCAAGCCGCCGCGGTCTCCTGCCGCCGGCGCTTGCGATCCCACTGCCGTACCCACTTCCGTGCCCGGCACGAGCGCGGACCGCATTTCCCCAGCACACCACGGCTTTCCGGCGCCTCGGGACGTCGTCACAACCCTCTTCTCTCCTCCTCTCACTGACCAAGTCCTGGGAAATAGGTGGGGGTGGGGTGTCAGTGGTGGAGGCGACCATCGGGTTCACGGCGCGCCGGATGCCCTCTGCGGCCGGGCGGGGCCGGCGCCCGGCCGGTAGCCGGACGCGGACGACGGGAGGGCAGGGCTGATGGCGGGCAAGCGCAAGACGAACGAGGCGGGATCGACGAACAACCTGCGCGCCGATGTGCTGCGCGTGCTCGGGGTGCTCAAGGCCGCCACGGCAGACCAGATCCAGCGCCTGTCCTCACCGCACCTGACGTACCGGCACACCCTCAAGAAGACGCCCGCCGCACGGAAGGAGGCGCGCACCGCCTCCCATCGAGGCGCGCTCAACGACCTGCGCAGGCACGGCCTGGCCGTCGACGGCGGCCGCACCCGAGTGGGAGAGGAGGTGCGCCTGCTCACCAAGGACGGGCTGGCCGCTGCCGGACTCGAGTTGGACCGAGGGCCGGAGGAGGTGGGCGGCATGCCCAAGAGCGCGGGCCGCTCCGGCGCATCGCACGCGATGACGGTCAACGAGACGGTCATCGCGATGATCCGTCCGAAGCCTGACCTTCACCTGGTGGCCGGTGAGCCGGCCGAAGCCGTCGCGGCCGCCCAGGCCTGTGTCGACGCGCCCGACGGGATCGGCAGCATCACCTCCTACGCCACCGAGGTCGCCCTCCCGACGACAGGCACGTGGAAGAACCCCGGCGTGGGATGCGCATGGGCCGACCTCGTCCTCATCGCCCCGGAGGTGGGGCTGCCGCTGCTGTTCATCGAGGCCGACAACTGCACCGAGGAAGCCCCGGTCATCGCCTTGAAGTTCGACAAGTACATGCGCCACTTCCACCGCAAGGCCAAGGACACCGACGGCCAGGACAAGCCGATGTGGCGCACCCGCTGGTCCGCCCCCGAGCCCCAGTGGGGCGACGCGACGCACCCGCCGGTCCTGCTCGTCTTCAACCAGGTCGGCCGGCGGCCCGCGCTGAGCCAGATGAAGAAGGTCGCCGCCCTCACCCGCGAGCACTGGCAGGGCCAAGAGGCCGACGGCTTCCACCTCTACAACGGGAAGATGCCGATCGTGGCGACCACGCTGGAGCTGCTGCGCGAGCACGGACCGGCCGGGCCCGCCTTCTGGCGCTTCGGCCGCGCGGATCTACAGAACCTGTGGGACGCGGTCGGCAACCCCCGCCGGGACGCCGCCCTCGCCCGCCGCGCTGAAGAGGCGCGACGCCGTCTCGCGCGGGAAGCAGCCGAACGCGAGGCTCAGCGTCCGGTGTGCGCCGACTGCGGGGCCAAGTTCACCGACGACCGGTGGAAGGCCAGCATCGCGGTCGACTGGGGCCGCGGGGACAGCCACCCGCACCTGTGCGACGACTGCAAGGCCCGGGCGCTCGAGGCGGAGCGACGGGCCGAACAGGCCGAACGCGAGAGCCAGGAGCAGGAGCTCCAGGAGCAGGCGGCAGCGCAGGCATCGAAGGCCGGCGGCTGGCTCGGGCGCTGGCGCAGCTGACCCGGGCAAGACCTCCCGGCAGCCCGAGGGCTTGCCCAGGACCGCCTGGGCAAGCCCTCGTTGTCGGTGGCGGCTGCGAGGCTGGAGGGCATGGACAGCGACGATGAGCAGCTGTTGCGCGGCCGGATCTACGGCACCGACCACGACCACCCCGGCCCGCGGCCGGGACGCAGCTACGCCGAACTGGTCGGCGGGCCGCTGGACGGACTGCTGCTCGACATCACCGGCTGGAGGCCGGAGGAGATCGACGACGGTGTCTCCCTCCTCACGGAGCTCGGGCAGTTCGGCCCCGGCGGGCGGGCGCTGTACGACCCGCGCCCCGGCGATCCTGCTCGCTGGGACTGGAACGGCGACAGCCCATGACGGGTCGCACCAACGCGGCTCTGGAGGCTGCCTGACGTGTCGGCCCAGTGGTCCTCCTCTGCCTGTGACGCAGAGCACACCCTCAACTTCGGTCACACAGGTACCCGTTCGCGCTCCGTCGCGGGACGTACAGGTCGAAGCTGTTGTCGACGAAGGAGTCGCGGTGTTGGAGGAAGAGTTCCCGGTCCTGGTGACAGGGCGGCTGACGGGCCTGGCGGCCACGGTGGTGCAGGTCCGAGGTGCGGTGTCGCTGGAACGGGAGAAACGCCGCACCATGACCGACCTCGCGGAGTGTCTGACAGGCAGCGGGCAGGCCAGCCGGGTCACGCACCGCGACGCGTCCGGGGGCGAGTGGACGATCACCCTCGGTCCGGCGGTCAGCGGGAACGGTGGCTGGTGACAGACGAAGCCGGTCAAGAGGCAGAAGGCCGTACGGACCCCCGTGCGGCCTTCTACCGCACGCATCACCCCAAGCTGGTCGGATACATCCGCCGGCGGATCGGCGATCAGGGTGAGGCCGAGGCACTCGCCCAGGAGACCTGGATCGCGTTCCTGCGCCGCTTCGACTACTACCAGCAGGTGTACGACAACCCCGTCGGCCCCTTGTTCGTCATCGCCCGGCGAAAGGTCGCCGACTGGCGCCAGGGACAGCAGAAGGCCCCCGACCTGCCGGGCGACGACGGCCTAGGCGAGCGCCTGGCCCAGATCGCACAGGACCGGGCGGACGCGATCGGTCTGGCCGGTCTGCGCATCGATCTGAGCCGAGCGGTCGCCCGGCTCACCCCACGCCAGCGCGAAGCTCTGCAATTGCGCTACGTCGACGGTCTGGACCGCCGGGCCGTTGCCGAGCTGATGGGCATCACCGTCGACGGAGTGAAGAAACTGATTAGCACCGCTGTCAGGACGCTCCACACGGCGCAGGACCTGGCCGCATACCTGCCGCCCACGACCACCAGCCGCACGCACAGGGAGGTGCGCAAGTGACCCGCGCGGACAACCGCCCCGACCCCATCGAAGACATGCTCGCCGCCCTGCGCGAGGACGACCCCACCTACACCGACGCCGAACTCGATGCTGGCTTCAGCGCACTCCTCACCGACCTCGAACATCTCACGCCCGAGCGTGCCCGGGAAGCCGACGTCCTAGCCACTGAGGCAGAACTCGGCAGCGACGCCTACGCACTCGGACTCGAATACCTCGAGCGCGGTGAGCTGGAGCGCGCCACGCGTTGGCTGCGTATCGCCGCCAGCCACGGCGTGTTCGCCGCCCAGCAGCAGCTGGACGACGCTCGAGAACTGCACCGCACAGTCGACTCGCTCAGCGCTAAGCCGGTCCGGCCACGTCTCCGTTCCGGGGAACGGCTGGCCGACCTGCTGGACTGTTCCAGCTGGCTCGACACACCGGATCTGTCCGCAGCGTCCGGGCTGCCCGCGGCCGCATCCCGGCTGGCGGAGGTCCTCGAGGCGGAACTCCGGCTCGCCAAGGCACGTCAGGAAGCCGATCGCATCCTTGCCGATGCCCGCCGCGCCGCCGCGCAGATTGCGGCAGACGCCCAGCGAGCCGCACGACCTGATGCCGAGGTGACAGCTCCCGGTCACTCCCGCACCAGGCACGTGTGGAGCTGGAGCGCTGACCTTGAATATGTGCCGGTGGCCCGTTTGGTGTCTGCTCCTCTCCGCTGCCGCGACGTGGACATCATGCTGGTGACTGGCACACCTGACACTGCGGCTGAGGTGAAGTGCTTCTCCACCGCCCGCTGGCTGCGGCCTCACGCCCTCCAGGAGACTCAGCTGTCGTTCAAGATCGGCAGCTTTCAACTGGGCAGCGTCCACCACAGCACAGTCATTGCCCGAGAACAGAGCCACGTGCAGCTGGCTGGCAGCCGACGCGCTCTGCTGAACCTGATCGGACGTGAAGCTACCGAGGCGTACGAACAAGCCGTGGAAGAGAACAATCCGAGCTGCCTGCAGTGCCATTTCAGCGCCGATCCCCAGCTGGCGCCGCGGCTCATGGTCTGGGCTCAGACCGCCTCTCCAGATACAGCAGCCGACGCCCGCAAGATCCTCGCCGACCTCGTGACCCCCTCCACCGGCGGTCTCCTGGTGCCAATCAGCGTCCGTGACCTTGCGCCGCCGGTTCCAACAACTGCGTCGGAGCGGGGGAATCTGGTTCCTGGCTGTCCGTGACAAGTTCAACGACGGCGGCGACGCCGGTTGCGCTGGTACGGGTCGCTCCATCCCATCGGACCGCCACTCGGGCGGGTGAAGACAGGGCAGGGGCGGAACCCTCCCGGGCGCCCGGGCGTAGTGCCGTACATGGACCCGATCAATGAGGTGCACGTGAGTGAGCCGGGCCTGGTCGTCGTCGACGTCGCGGCCGCCGACGACGCCACCGCCCTGGCCTTCCAGCAGCTGCTCGCCGACCGGTGGGCGACAGCGACAGCGCAGCACACGACCCGCGACGCGGGCGAGCCCGGCGTACGGCTGCGCTGCTACCTGGATCTGCGCTAGCCCACCGGCCCGGCCACGTCGCCAGCCGACGCCGCGCGGGAGGTCAGCGCAGCCGCATCACGCTGACGACCGCGTGCCGGGTCGTGCCCGCCACGACCTCCACCACCACATCGCCGACGGCGGGCGTGTAGGAGTGGTCGCGTCCCGCGAGGTGGTGTAAGCGATCACACGCTTCTCCCTCCGGTACCCGGCTCGCGGTGATCTCCCCGCCGGCGCGGCACGCGGAGTGGCCTGGTCAGGCGCCGGGAGTGGCCCAGCCGGCCGAAGTACTTGGCGTAACCTGCGAGTTCCGGTCCATTGATCGCCTACACCACCGGGCGGGACGCCATCGTAGGAGTCGCCGGCCTTCGTGAACGCCCGCCCGGCCTGGGGGACAAGGCGCGGGCCGACGACGGAGGCGAGCGCCGTGGTCAGCCGCTGGGACAGCGCCACGCGTCCGTCGGGCAGCCGCACGGCGAGGGCCTTCGGATGCCGGGCCGTGCCGGTGAAGCCGACCACGGTGGCGTCGACTGTGTCCGCGTGCCTCACCTTCGACCACACACGGCCAGCCTTGTAGGACGACCGGAGCGGCTTGGCTACGATGCCCTCCACACCGGTGCCTTCGAGCGTCTCGTACCAGAGCAGGGTCTCCTCCAGGTCCGTGGTCGACCACACCGGCACGATCGGCGCACCGACGTCGGCGAGCACGTCCAGGAGGACCTGGCGGCGCTCCACGTACGGACGCGGCCGAAGGTCAGGGAAGCCCGCCGCAGGGTGGGCCAGGATGTCGAACGCCACGTACGTCGCCGGGTGTTGGTCGGCGAGCTCCCTCGCGCGGCGGGGGCGGGACAGTGCGCGGGACTGCGCCGCACCGAAGCTGATCCGCGCGGTGCCGTCAGCAGCGGCGACATACACGACAGCCTCACCGTTCAAGATCACGCCGGGCGGCAGGCTCATGGCGGCCACGGCCAGGTCCATCCAGAGCGCGGTGACGTCGCGGCCGGTCCGCGACTGCAGGCGGACACCGTCCTCGGTGCGCCACAGCACGGTTCTATGGCCGTCGACCTTGATTTCGTACGCCCACGGGCCCGTCGGCAGCTGCGGAACCGGCCGCGCCAGGGCGACGTCTACGGGCCACTCCACAAGAACAGCCTGCGCCCGCAGGGCATCGGCCGCCCGCTGAAAGTGGGCCCGGGCGGCGCGGCCTGCCGAGAACGCCGCGCCGCCGCAGTTCGAAAAAATCTTGATGCGGACGGGCAGCGCTTTTGGCCCCTCGTTCGACTCCATGGCGTGAACACTCTTCTGGGGCGCTGGACAGGCGGGCTGTGGATGGTCCTATCGCAGCCCAGGTTCTGGTTGGGGATCTGTCTCGTTGCCGTCCTTGTGGGCATGTCAGCTCTGGTGGCGGAATGGCAGCGGAGAGCAACCCTGATCGCCCTGGTGCGCAACGCGCCCGCCGGGACGGTGGTGGTGCAGGAACGAGGACGAGGGGGGCCTGCTATGCGGGTGCAGGTAGGAGAAGTCACAGACCACGAAGGGGGACCGGTGTGAGTCAAGGAGGGATGCGGCTCCCCCCGGAGACGAGGCGGCAGATCGCAGCGTTATGGGAGCGGGAAGCCGAGTGGCTGGTGCGCTATGCCATGGTCCGGACCGGAGAGGACCAGTCCGCAGCCGAGGACCTCGTGCAGACAGCGTTCCTCGCCGCCGCGGTCCAGTGGAACTCACTCGTCGACCGCACCGATGACGAGCGCCGCAACTGGCTGCGCAGCGTGGTTCACCACAAGTGGGTCGACGGCATCCGCCGCTCGCGCAAACTGGAGAGTCTCGACACGGAGGAGCGAGAAAGGTACGCCGGTCGGGGACCCGATCTCGTGGACGTGGTCCTTGCCCGTGCTGACCTCGAGCGCTGCTTGGAGGTGATCCGCAACCTTCCAGAACGACGCCGCCAGATCGCCGTGTTGTTCTTCATCGAGCAGTACTCCGCGGCCCGGATCGCCTACCTACTGGACCTGCAGCCGTCCGGAGTCCGCAAGCACATATCCAAGGCTCGTGCCGCGCTACGTGAGGCTGTTAAGCCAGTAGGCACTGGAGAAGCCGAGGCACTCCCGCCACGAGAACAAAAGGAGGAGCAGGCATGACGGACAACGAGCGGAGCCGCTCCATCGACACCGACACTCTGTTCGGTCACCTGATGGACCAGACGGCGGGAGTCGTAGGAGTCGACCGGGAGAGCCTGGCACGGCGCAAGGAGCAGCTTCTCCACATGCTGGGCGAGCCCGCCGATGACACTCCTGCCCCATGGGAGGACACCCCGGCGCCCCCGTCACCGAGCAGGCCGGCCAGGCAGCGCCCCCTGAATGAGGTTGCGTTCCTGACTGTCGCGGAAGTCGCTTCCGTCATGCGCGTCTCCAAGATGACGGTCTACCGGCTGGTCCACAGCGGCCACCTCCCTGCCATTCGTGTTGGCCGAGCTTTCCGGGTCCCGGAGCAAGCGGTCCACGAGTACCTGCGCGAGAGCTACCTGGGCGTGGAGGTCGGCGGCGAACGACCGAGCGACGGTGCGTAGACCCAGCCCCATGCCCCGTCGCAGACTGGGCGGGGCCTGGCAGAAAAGTGTCTGCCAGGCCCCGCGTTGTTCTCGGGACGCCGCACCTCCTGCGCACAGCGCCGTCCCGTGCCGTTCTCGTGTGGGTCAGCCCACCACCGTGCGTTGACCCGTCGGCTCCCCGAGAAATCCACTGCCGCTCGGGTCGGTTGACCTGCCACCATCAGGCAGGAGCTCATTCAGGCAAGGGAACGATGGCCAACTTCCGATTCGGATCGAACGACTACACCGTCAACATCCGGGCGCAGCAGCACGTCAACTTCTTCCAAGGCTGGGACGTACACCGTCTCGCCCTGACCTTTGAGGTGACTGCCCACGGCGACTTCACCGTGGACGCGCCGTTCCTTGTCTCCGGCGCCCTGTGGACGCACGAGACACCAGGCCCCGCGAGCTGGATCGGCGTCCTTCACACACCGCGGCCGGTCGGGCTGAAGTCCTTCGCCACGAGCCTCACGCTCGAGACGAGCGTGACCGACCAGCAACTGCGCGGACTGGAAAAGACGCGGGCGGGTAACGACCTGGCCCTGCGCGCCGAACTCTCCCTGACCGCACTGGCAGAGACGAGGCACTGGCCCGTCGCCGACGACCAGGAGATCATCCGCGTCCCGCATGCGACGTGGAGCAACGCTCTCACCCAGCTCGATGCCGGCGCCTTCGTCGATGTCCTCATCCCGGTCACCACCGTGGAGGCCCGGGCCACCGCCGCGCGACGGATCCGCGAGGCGAAGACCGCGATCCGTGACGGACGGTACGAGCATGCCGTTGCCCTCGCCCGAGCGGCCCTCGATC
This sequence comes from Streptomyces sp. PSU-S4-23, assembly GCF_055632315.1. Lineage (NCBI taxonomy): Bacteria > Bacillati > Actinomycetota > Actinomycetes > Kitasatosporales > Streptomycetaceae > Streptomyces > Streptomyces sp. PSU-S4-23. Next base: position 83,513 of record NZ_JBVMUU010000001.1, read on the forward strand.
CCGTACGCGAGGCCTGTAACACCCGGAGGGTCCACGACCAGGCGGTGCAGAAGAAGGCCGGGGAACGGGACCAGGAGGAGCGCTGGGCGATGCTCGCCCAGAGCGCCTACGCGCTGTTCAGCGGCGCACCGCACGACGATTCCGGCACCACCGAGAACTTCACCTGGACCCGCGCCGACGCCATCGCGGCCGTCGCGACCGCCGCCAGCCTGCTCGCCCGGCTGGAAGACCTGCCGTAGGGCCCCAGGACGCACGAGGCTCCAGCCCGGCTCCGCTTGGCTGGTCCAGTGCCACCAGTCCGGCGGCGCCCCCAGCTGGTCGATACCGACGGCACCCGCTACCCCCACTCCTGCCTGACCGGCGTGTTGGAGGCCGATGATGACCCGAAGCCTGTTCGACCTCGCCCGGAAGATGACGCCGGAAAAGGTCAGCCGTGAGTTCCGCGACTTCAGCGGAGCCCACGCATACGCTGCCGCGCGCCGCCTCATGGACGAGACGTTCACCGACTTTCCCGACGTCGACCACAGCTTCGTCCGCGAGTTCCAGACCGCAGGCTTCTCCGCTCGCGTCTTCGAGCTTGCACTCTTCGCCGCCCTGCGCGAACAGGGCAAGGAACTGGACCGCACCAGCCCCGCACCGGACTTCCTGACGACCGGCGCCACTCCTGTGGCCATCGAAGCGACGACCACCAACCCGCCCCAGGGCAAGAAGGACGACGACGAAGACATCGCCGCTGCAGTACGTCGGCTCATCCCCGACGACATGGAGGAAGCCCAAGCGGTGTTCACCATGCAGATCGGCAAAGCCCTGCGCCGCAAGCTCGAACACCGCGATGCGCAGGGCCACGCCTACTGGGAGAAGCCGCACGTCAACGGCATCCCCTTCGTGATCGCCGTGCAGTCCTTCCATAGCCCCAGTGCCCTGATCCACACCACGAGCTCTCTGGCGACCTACCTCTACGGGATCCGGGACATCCCCACCCGCGACGACCACGGCTCGCTCGTGCTGAACTCCCAAGTCGTCACAGAACACCGACACAAGCACAAGACCATCCCGAGCGGCCTGTTCGCCCAGCCCGAAGCCGAGCACCTGGCCGCCGTGATCTTCACCAACAGCGCCACCGTGTCGAAGTTCGCGCGCATGGGAACCGAACGCGGCTACGGGCCGGAAGACGTGGCCATAGCCCGCGTCGGCCTTGAGTACGACCCTGACCCGAACGCGTCCGTGCCCGTGCCCTTCGGCTACGTCATCGGCGATTACGGGCCACAGGACCACGAGACCTTCAGCGAGGGCTTCCACGTACTGCATAATCCGTGGACCCGCACGCCCCTCTCAGACGGCGCCCTGGAGGGCTTCACCCAGCACCGCCTGCAGCCAGATGGCAGGACGCTCACCACCATCTGCCATCCCGACTATTTCCTCTCCCGGACCTGGATCTTGCAAGGCGAAAACGGCGGAAACCCCGTGCAGACAGCCCGCCGCCGTGTCCAGCAATACCTGTCAGGCCCGGGAGGCGCTCGATGAGCTTGTCCCACCCGCGCCCGGCCCTGTTCCTCGTGGGAGGCTGCTAGCCATGTCCGACTTGCCCTCGCCCGAAGAGATCGAAGCCGCTCGCACGCCCGCCGGCGGTTGGAAGCGCGACCAGCTCGCCGCCTGAGGTGTCCCGTGGCCCCCGCCCAAGGGGTGGAAGGACGAGCTGACCGAGCGCTGGCAGGCCGCACGCCAGGATGGGGCACCATCGTCCCCGCCCGCCCGCCCGCCCGCCCGCCCGGTCCCGGCCGACTTCGCACAGGAGGTGCTCGACTTCGGCTGACCCGACGACAGCGAGGCTGGACAGGATCACCTGCCCGGCCCCGCTGTCCGCTGTCAGCGCGACTGGATCCAGAGGCTGCCGTACGCGACGACGGCGCCGCCGACCGCGGTTGCGGCCCCTCGGATCAGATGCAGGCCGGCCTCGTTGCGGAGCCGCCGCGCGCGCTTGGCCCACCGGGTCCTCGGTGGGAGGGGTTCCGGGTCCGGGCTGTTGCCCGTACGCTCGCGCTTGGACATGAGCTTCTCCTTCGTCGGGGACGTTCGGTCTTCTGCAGACGGCTCCCTGCCCACCAGGGGGCCGTCGCCGTTTCCGGCGGCAGGCGTGCCGTTGTCCACCCATTGAGATTTTTGGGGTCTCGTGGGGTGAACGAGAACCAACAAAAGCACCTCGAAACCCGCTCTGACCAGCGAAAACAGTGGATTGGCGAAAGAAGTCCATCTGTGTCAACGAGACGCCTACGCGGTTCTACGTAGGTCCTTGTAGGTCTTTGTGACATCAACGTGTGTAATCCCGGGCTTACCTGGGGTGTCATGCCGAGGATTCATGAGGAATCGTGTGTCGAACTGGGTTGGAGCGTGGCAGAGTTGGCGGATGCCTCAGATGCTGCGGATGCCCAGCAAAGCCGACCTGCCTGATGGGACCAGGCGCGAGTTTGTAGCCGAGCTGTTCATCTACTTCAAGGAAGCAGGGCGTCCTACACCCGCCCGCATCGCAGCGACGACCAGCTCTATGCAGGATCCGCTTCCTGTAAGCCGGGAAACCATCCGCCGGCTCCTCAAGGGCGAGACGATCAGCACGTGGGAGAGAGTTGACGCGGTCCTGCGCGCCCTGTGCGAGATCGGTGGGATGGACCCTGACCGCAGGCGCTGGCCGGAGTCGAACAACTGGCAGGATGACGATCCGACCACCTGCAGGGAGCGCCTGCGCCAGTTGTTGGACGACGACATCGATGGCGTCGAACCGGAGAATGCCCCGGCTCCTGTCCCGCCCGCGCGATCCAGCTCGGGGTGGGGCGGCAGCCGTACGCAACCCCCGCAGGATGATCCATGGGCCACCACGTCCAAGCAGGCCCCGACTGCGCCAGCCAATGGCGGCTACCCCGACGAACCGCCTTTCTAGGCGCGTGCATCTGCGGTGGCTCCTGTTGCCTGGGACCTCATTGGACACGCTGCCGGCGCGTCCCGAAGCGAAGGGTCCAGGCGCAGGACGGTCCGCCGCGCAGGATCACGCGCAGTAGCCAGGCCACCCGCGTGCGCAGAGGCCGTTCGCCGAGGTCGACCCACTCTGCCATCCACTCTTCGCACCAGCGGTCGCGGGCGTCCGCGGGCAGGATGTGAGCGAGGGCTTCGAACAGAGGCCGTGCCCGCTGCAGACGCCGCTGGCCCGTGCGGTCCTCTGCGCCGTGCGTGGGTTCTTCCCCGGCACTGTCGGTGGATTCCTCAGCTGGGGGCGGTATCTGCCCGAGCGACCGGCGGATGCCCGAGGTGTGCCCGCGCACGATGTCCCGCCCAGAGTCAGGGGTGCTGGCGCTGGGACCTGTGTCGCCCCGACCCAGGTCCTCCACCCAGTAGAGCTGCCGATGGCCGCGGGCGTCGAGGCTTTCGGTGATCTTCTGGGCTTCGTCCCGGGTGGCGTACCGACCGACCCGGTACCGGTTGCCGTTGTCGTCCTGGCGGATCACTAACCACGGGAGGGAGACCGTTCCGCTGGCCTCGTTGCTGGCGCCGTGCATCTCAGTGTCAACTCCCCAGGCCGTCAGCAGGGCGGAGGCGTGCAGAGGTGGCGCCCCCTTGGTAGGCGGCAGCGAGAGCGACGCGGGCGGCTTCGGCACCACTTGGGGTGAAGCGGTAGTAGCGGCGGCGGGGCCGGGGCGGATCGGTCTTCTCGATCTCGCCCTGGTCTTCCCAGAAGGACTCAAGCCAGCCCGCGTTCTCCAGGCGGGCGAGTATGGGATGGATGGTGCCGGTGGGAAGGCCTGCTGCTTGGGAGAGCTCGAGACCGTAACGGGCCTCGGCAGGGCTCTCCAGCAGGGTCCGCAGCACCAGTTGAGTCTGGAGCGTCATGCGCGGCGTCTTTGCCATGCAAGAACTCTAGTATGGGAGCGACCTGCGCCACAGCAGAACACGGCATCTGCCTCAGGCAGATGCCGCGCCCCGAACTATCGCCGCCTACGCCCACCGCATCCCGATCGCGGACAGCTGCTCCACCCGCTCCGGAGCCAACGTCGCGGCCCGGGAACGCTGGTTGCCGATCCAGGCGCCCAGCTTCAGCTCCCGCTCCTCCTGGTCCTCGCCGCTGCCGCCCTTCCCATCGCCGCCGACGACGATCCGTTCGACGTGCTTCCTCGGCACCCGAAGGTGTCCCTCGCGCTCGTAGAACTGCTGGGCGGCCTCGTAGTTCATCGCCCACTTGTCGGCCTGCGTACGACGCGGCTGGGGCTTCTCATCCTCGGCTGCGGGCTCGACCCCGAGGACCTGCTCGCACATCCACTGCTGCACGGTCGTGAGCCTGTCCCAGCCGAGCCGCACCGACCGCACCCACCGCCCCAGATCCTCGCCCTGGCGTACGACGTCACCCGGCTCCATCGGGAGCGCACCGCCCTCCTCCAGATGCAGCCGGGTGAGGTGGAATGCCCGTTGCCACTCCACCGGCCAGGCCGGGCACCACGACGGGTCGATGTCCTCCAGCTGCTCGCGCCGCTCGTCCGACAAGGCGCCGGCCGACGACGGAACAGGCAGTCCCTCGGCACGCCGCTGCTCGATCTCGGCAGCCTTCCGCGCGGCGGCCCGCGCGTTCTTCAGAAAGATCCCCACCTTCGCGCCCTTGTACGTGGCGTCCAGCGGGGCCAGCAGGTGCCCGCTTTCCTCAGCCCACCCGCGCGCCGCGGCTAGGCCCTCCTCCCACGCGACGTCGTAGTGCGACCACACCATGCCGAGCCGCCCCAGCTGCTCGACACGCTCTTCGTCCAGCGTCCCGCGGGCGTAGGACCTCCGGTTGTCGGCGATCCATTGCCCCAGCGGGAAATTGGCGAGCGAGGCCGGCCACGCCTCAGCCTGAGCCTCCTCACCGGTCGGCACCCGGTACGTGAACGGCACCTTGAGGTCGCCCACTTCGCGGGCGTAGATGACGGCGGCCTCGATGCCACGCCGCCAGTGCTCGTGCTCCGGGTCGAGGACCCGCAGGTTGATGAACAGAGCCAGCTGCGCCGGGTCACGCGGCGTGGAGAACTTCAGCAAGGCCTTCGCGGGCCCCGAGGCGCCGCCCTCGCCCGCACCCTTTGCCTTGGCCTTCTCGCCCTTCTGGACGGGCTTGTAGCGGCTCGGAGCCTGCTGCTGCGCCAAGGCCTCCACGATGCGGGCGTCATGCGCCCTGAGAGCCTCCAAGAGCTTCGCCAACCCGCCATACGCCCGGGAGGTGAGCATGTTGTCCGCCGTCTCCCCGGGCCCCAGCAGCACCGGCACCACAAGGCTGGCCATCTTGCCCTCGCCCGGCTGCATGCGCAGCGCGCGGCCCACGGCCTGGACCAGGTCCGGCATCGACCCGCGCACGTCCGCGAAGTACACGGAGTCACAATTTCGGGTATCTACGCCCTCGCCCAACACCTTCACCGAGCTCAGGAAGCCCTTCTCCACCACCGTGCCGTCCGTGGCGATCCCGTCGGCGAACTCCCCGAGAACCCGCCGCCGGTGGTTCGGCTTGTGGTCACCGCACAACCAGTCCGCCCAGATCGTCTTGGGGTACAGCTCCGGATCCGCGTCATGCAGCTGCGCCGCGACGTCAGGAAGGCCGGCCGCGAACGCCTCAGCCTCGCGGATCTGATGGTGGAACGAGAGCGTACGGCGGAACCCCTCCTCCGAGGCCGCCTTCACCAGAGCCGTCTGCAGCGCGGCGAGCCGGGCCCCACGCACCTGCTCCGAGCGCCCGTCCGCACCGAGCAGCACGGCCGCCTGGAGCTGAGTGTCGGTGACGTCCACACACACCACCTGGTACGGCGCACAGATTTCCCTGTCGATCGCCTCCGACAACGTCAGGGTGAAACACCTGCTGCCGAACGGGCCGTCCGGGTCGTCTTCCATGCTGGCCACTAGCTCGCCCGGAGCGCCCTGCTCGGAGTCCTCGTCCAGCTGCCACAGCCGCGGCGTGGCCGTCATGTACAGGCGACGCAGGGACGGGATCTTCTGGTTGTTGTGGACGACCGCCCACGGCTTACCGATCCGGCCGGAACAGCGGTGGGCTTCGTCCACGATGATCAGGTCCCAACCAGGAAGGCCGGCCTCGTGGGCGCGCTCCAGCGTGCCAAGCCCCAGGCTGGCGTACGTGGCGAACACAGTCACCTTCTCGAACGGCCGCACCCACGAGACCAGCTCGTCCACGTCCGTGGTGTTGGGGAAGGTCACCTGGTCCCCGCGCAGGGACGACACCCCGATCATCGGGCCCGTGCGGCCGCCCGCGCGCCAGGAGGACTCGGTCTGGGCGAGCAAGTCCAGGGAGGGCACGAGCACCAGGACCCGGCCCGCGTGGAGCTCCTCAGCGGCTCGGGTGGCCACGAGGCTCTTGCCGGATCCGGTCGCCATGATCACCTGAGTTCGGAGGCCACCCTCCGGCACAAGAGATCTTGCAGGCAATTCGAGGGCGCGCAGTACCGCGTCCACGGCTTCTCGCTGGTGGGGGCGGAGTTCCATTGCTGCCATTCCGATCTGCCTTCTCCTGTAGGACAGTGGGGGTTCCTACGTGGCAGGAAATGGGAAACCTGCACGTAGACGGTGTGCGAGCGGCTACGGTGAAGCCACCGGGACCGGATCGCCGGGACTGATCTGACGAGAGGAAGCCTGATCCAAAAGGCCCGAACCCTCTCACTGGTGCTGCTAGCTGAGTCCAGAGTCTATCTCGTGCTTCAAAATGAAGCAGCAAGAACCGTGAAAATCCCCGAACGTGGCTCGATCCTGTCAGTCTGGCCCTATCGGAGCCCGGAAATCAGCCTGACGGGAGGTCAGTCAATCGTGATTCCAGACCCCGCCCCGGCCCTGTCCTTTCAGGCTTGCATGACCCTCCGTCACCTCTCCCCGCGCTCCCTGATTCCGGCCCGCACCTGTCCCACTCACCGCCTCCCCCTCTCTGCTGCCACTTTTCCCCACAGCCCCCCTACGGGCGGGGAGGGTTGGGGCTGGAGCGGAGCGGAGGCCCTGATCCGGGCTCAGGCTGGGGCGGCCGCTGCGCGGCCGGCCGCGCGTGGCGCGCAGCGGCCCGCGCGCAACTCGCGGGCGCAGCCCGCGAGTTGACGCCGTGCCACGCAGTGGCACGGCTCGCGCTCCCGCGGAGCGGGAGCGCAACGGTTGCGCGCAGCGCAACCGTTCGCTTGCTCCGGGCGAAGCCCGGAGG